>CAZAST010000026.1:4827-9436 GCA_964487805.1 uncultured Syntrophaceae bacterium | reverse complement strand
TACCGTATAATCGTGTATTGACGATATGCAATGTCTGTGATAGTAGGCCGCACGGTAATCAGTAACGAAGAACGGAACACGCGTTCTTTTTTACGCAGAGGGTGGAAGCGCTCAGGAGATGTGAAGAAACAATGGTGACTGGTGGTTGCGCGGGCGGACCGCACGCGGCGGATATCGGAACGCTCGATCAGATGGACCATGAAACGTGCAAACAGATTCTGGCACGGCTTTCAAAGGGACTGTCCCACCCCGCCCGGATTGAAATCATCCGGATGCTGGGGAATAAACCATCCGATCGGGAGTACATCTGCTCGGATATCGTCAAGGCCCTCCCCCTGGCGCAGGCGAGTGTCTCGCAGCATTTGAAGATACTCAAGGAGACGGGCTGGATATACGGTGAAATCGACGGTCCCCGGGTCGTGTGCCGTCTTGTTGAAAACATTATGGCATTTTATCAACAGCTCATGAAAAAAGTAACGCATGAGCAACACACATAAAAAGGAGAAGAAACCATGTTTGCTGTTTCGGAAAAAGCGCAGGAGATGATCAAGAAGGTCCTCGAATCGAGAGAGGACAACCTCCCGGTTCGGCTCATATACGCCGGCGGCGGGTGATCGGGCCCCTCACTGGGAATGTCTCTGGATGAGGCAAAAGAAGGCGACAAGACGTTTCAGGAAGATGGCATCACCTTTGTCATTGAGGAATCGCTGTTTGAACAGGCGAAACCGATCAACATAGATTATATTGATTCGGCCAGCGGGTCCGGTTTTTCCATTAGCTCAAACCTGTCCATCGGCGCGGCGTGCAGCACCTGCGGCGGAGGATGCGGTTGATCCAATCATGGCTGAAGAGGGCCAATACTGCGTCATACTGACCACATGCCCGGACCGTGAAGAAGGGGAGCGGCTTGCCCGTCTGCTCATCGAATCGAGGCTGGCGGCCTGTGTGCAGATGACGGATGTTACCAGTTTTTACGAGTGGGACGGCGCCCTCAACAGGGACGACGAACAGTTACTGTTGATCAAGGCGCCGTCTTCTTCGTACGGGGAGATTGAAACAGTCATTTCCCGGAATCACCGCTATGATGTGCCGGAGATAATCAGGATTCCGGTAACGGCAGGCAGCGAACCATACCTGCGGTGGATCGACACCGTCACAAAATAACGGCACATGTCACGGGACCGGTTTCGTCCGTTACCAGGGCATGTACTGGTGGAACAGGCAAAGACCCGCTACCGTGATCGCCAGGATTATGACGCCGGTATAGAATATTTTCAGGTAGGAATCCTCCCGGGCGGCGTATTCATCCCAGTCGGTTTTCTCAAGGTTATGTCTGAATTTTCTGAACATCTTTCCCTTCAATCAAAACTCGTATGATACCTGCCGGACGCAGAAAACCCCAAGGAACCCCTCTTGCCATTAGAATCGGCAAAACCGGCCGCGGTCTTGAATGATATCTTCACCGATCGATCTACGGGAATTGCCAATACCGGGTACTCATTTTTTCAGGCCTTCGAGATCATTAAAAAGTCCGGGGCTATTCACATAAACGAATAATCAGAAATACCATCTCCAACCGACCAGTCGACGAAGTCTCAACACCCCCACGGCTTCGACCCGCATTCCGGAAGAGAACGCCACTCATCAGGTGTACACGGTCCCTTCATCCCTGTCGCGGGCAACCTTGCCCGAATTGAAATTTTCCCGCGATTTCTCGCCTTCGCTTTTTTGTTAAAGGTTTTCTGTGGGAGACCGATATACCTGCCCTAATGAATCAGTTCAAAATAACATCAAGGAGCAATGCCATGAAGAAAATATTTATGTTGTTGATAGTAACGCTAACCTTTGTTTTTACGGCAAATTCGATAGCCGCGGAAGCATACAGAATCGGGGTGCTGGCCAAAGACGGACCGGTGAAGGCCATGAAGATGTGGAAGGCCACGGGAGATTACCTGACCGAGACCGTTGCGGGAAAGAGTTTTGAAATCGTTCCACTGGATTTCAAAGATGTCCATCCTGCCATAGAACAGGGCAAGGTAGATTTCTTCCTGGTCAATTCATCCATGTACGTCACGGCCCAGGTCAAATACGGCGCCACGGCAATCGCCACAATGGTCAACTCCCGTCAGGGAAACCCCCTGCATTCCTTTGGAGGGGTCATACTGACCGGCGCCGACAACAATGCCATCAATTCGATCCAGGATCTCAAAGGAAAGACCTTCGCTGCCGTCGAGAAATCCTCATTCGGCGGATGGCAAATGGCCTATAAGGAGATCCTCGATAAAGGGATCGATCCCTTCAAGGAATTTAAAAAACTCGAATTTGCGGGGAAACACGAAAATGTTGCGCTGGCCGTTCAAAACGGCGCCGTGGATGCGGGCACCGTGAGAACAGACACCCTGGAGCGGATGGCGGCCGAAGGGACGATCGACATGCAGGATTTCAAGATCATCAACCCGACCAAACACGATGGGTTCCCCTTTGTCTGCAGTACGGCTCTTTATCCGGAATGGCCTCTGGCAAAGACGAAAAAGGCCCCTGACGCCGTGGCCAAATCTGTCGTGGCCGCCCTGAAAAAACTGGATAAAGATCACAAGGCAGCCAAAGATTCCAAAGTGGTCGGTTGGGTGGACGCTCTCGATTACGCCCCGGTGCAAAAGCTCCAGAAGACACTCAAGATAGAGGCCTATGCCGCGGGATCGAAATGATCCGGGCGATTCGGTGAAAAGATATGTATAAAAAGATTATGAATCTCAGCTTGAAAGCAAAATTGCTCCTTCCGATCGCGGGGGTCCTGGTCGTCTCTATCATCGGCCTGGTTCTTGTGGTCATAGTCGCCCAGAAGACCCTCCTTTCGGACATGGTGAAGCTGGTCGATTCTTCCCTCACGAAGACGAACCAGGAAATGCAGGTGAATTTCGAAGGTCTACAGGGAGATTTGGGCAAAAACATGGCGGCCATGGGAAGCAAGGCTGCCGATGCACTGGCCAAGACCACGGAGGCTGCCCTGGAACAGGAAAAGGCGGAAAACGTAAAGGAATTGGAAACGTTCCTCCGCGAAAGCTCCGGGGCCATGGCTGAACTCCTGGCGCGGGTCGCTCCCTCGGCAATCCTCTCGAATAACTTTACGGAATTGATCGCTTACGCCCGCTCCGCCAATGCGAACGCAAATATCGTCTATACGCTCTATCTCAATCCTGAAGGCAAACCTCTCATACAGTATCTGGACCGAGGAAACCCTCTGGTCATGAAATTCCTGGAAGAGGGCAGCGGCGACAACCGGATCGCCAAAGTCATGGATGGGGCATCGAAAGACAACGGCGTCTTTATGGTGGAAAACCCCATCGAGCTGGAAGGTTCCAGCCTGGGCAAGGTCGTGCTTTGCGTCAGCAAGGCCGCAATTAATAACAAGATAGAGCAGATGACAACCCGCTTCGCCTCACTCACGGAAGGAAATGCCGAGGCGGTTCGAACGGTACTTGGCGAAGAAAGCGCAACAGTTGGAAAACAGATTGAGACAATAGTCGCTGTCTTGAGCCAGAAGAGTAGTGAGTCTTCCAAAGCCATCGCAAATAACCTTGATCAGGCCTCCAGCCGGCTCCAGAGCAAAACGGGGACAATCATCATGGGATTGGGCGTTATTCTTACCCTGCTGGTGCTGTCAATCCTCTTTGTCGTAATTTCAAGAACTACCAAGGTTATCAACCGCATGGCGAAGGAACTGCATGAGGGTGCCGATCAGGTGGTGGTCTCGACGACCCAGGTCTCATCATCGAGCCAATCCTTGGCCGAAGGAGCCTCGGAACAGGCATCCGCCATCGAGGAGACCTCCTCATCGCTTGAGGAGATGGCCTCCATGACAAAGAAGAATGCGGAGAATGCCTCTGAGGCGGATGGACTCATGAAGAGCGCCAATCACGTCGTGGCGCAGGCGAATGAGGCCATGCATGAATTAACCGCTTCCATAGATGAAATCTCAAAGGCGAGCGAGGAAACATCCAAAATCATCAAGACCATCGATGAAATCGCCTTCCAGACCAATCTGCTGGCCTTGAACGCGGCGGTCGAGGCGGCACGGGCCGGCGAGGCCGGAGCCGGTTTCGCGGTAGTGGCCGATGAAGTCCGAAACCTGGCCATACGGGCCGCTGAGGCTGCGAAAAACACGGCTGACCTGATTGAAGGGACAGTGCAAAAGGTCGAGGGGGGCTCGGAGATTGTCGAAAGAAGCAACGACGCCTTTAAGGGTGTGGCGGAGAGCGCTTCCAAGGTGGGAGACCTGGTTGCCGAGATTGCCGCTGCTTCCGATGAACAGGCCCAGGGCATCGAACAGATCAACAGGGCAGTCGCGGAGATGGATAGAGTAGTACAGCAGGCAGCAGCCAATGCGGAGGAGTCCTCTTCGGCATCGCGAGAGATGAGCGCCCAGGCGGAGGATATGCAAAGAACCGTCATGGATCTGATGATTCTCGTCAGCGGAACATCAAAACTTGCCGAGAAGGATGAACCCTCTGCCGCGGCCCGTGGCGGCGACAGGGGAAGAAAGCTTTTGCCGATGCGGGAAGCACTGGAAGTCATCGGATAAAAAATCGCCAAGTGGTAAAGAGAGGCA
>CAZAST010000026.1:0-4780 GCA_964487805.1 uncultured Syntrophaceae bacterium | reverse complement strand
GCCTCTCGGTCGAAGATCGATTTCCACGTGCGTCTCTTCCCCGGCAAGGAATTCGGTGCTGTCCGGAACTTCTTTGCCTCGTCGGGTATGTATGTAGTGTATAAGTATGACGGCGGGGAGCGCGTCAAATATTTGAACGAACGGGATGTCATCACCCATCATTTTCTCAAATTACGCGCACCAAGAAAAGGACCGCCGAGCCGATGAACGAGTGGAACATCGCCATCCTCGAACAATCCCCCGACCCTACTGCTTCGGGCCTGCCCTTCACCTTCAACCTCGGGCCGGAATACCTGGAGCGACACAGGAACCGTATCCTCTACGAAGCGAATTTCGCCGGCATGATGTTCCCCCGCGAGGGGGAGATCGGCCATCTTTCAGGCCTTGATTTTTCAGACAATTTCTACGATAAGGTATCTTATGCAAACGGCATGAGGCTGCTTGCCGAAACCTGCCCGGGGGTGGATGACCGGGGTACAACGGCGCGGGCCTGATCGCAAGGCCCGGAACTACCACCATCAGGAGGAAAGGAGAACATCATGGCCATTACTCTGCCCGATCTTCCGTACGCAAAGGACGCTCTCGAACCGTACATCAGCTCGAGGACACTGGAGTTTCATCATGGAAAACACCACAACGCGTATGTAACCAATCTCAACAATCTCATAGAAAATACCGAACTGGCCGGCGAGACGCTGGAAAACATCATCATGAAAACCGCGGGCAATCCCGACAAGGCCGGCATCTTCAATAACGCGGCCCAGGTCTGGAATCACACCTTTTACTGGGACTGCATGAAACCCGGCGGGGGGGGACTCCCCACGGACGCCATGGGAGAAAAGATCGAAACGGCGTTCGGGGCCTACACCTCCTTCGTCAAGGAGCTGAAGAACGCCGGTCTGACACAATTCGGCAGCGGCTGGGCGTGGCTGGTGCAGAAGGACGGCAGGCTTGAGATCATGAAGACGGCAAACGCCGACACCCCCCTCGCACACGGTGTGAAACCACTGCTGACGGTGGACGTCTGGGAGCACGCGTATTATCTCGACTATCAGAACGCGCGGGGCGACTATCTCGACGCCTTCATGCAGCATCTCATCAACTGGGAGTTCGTCAACGCCCAGTTGGAATAACGGGAAAAAATAGAAAAGGAGACGCACCCGTGTTTCAGAAGCGCAGTGAGGGTGGATACACCCCCGCCATCCCGGGGATCGAGCTCAAAACGACCGTGTATGGGGACAGAACACTCATGACCGAGTTCCTGCTGAAAAAGGGGAGCGTGCTGCCACGGCACGCGCACCTCCATGAACAGACGGGCTACCTCGTGAAAGGTAAGATGCGCCTTTCCATCGGCCCCGAGGAACATGACGTGATGCCCGGCGACAGTTGGTGCATTCCGGGCAACGTTGAGCACAGCGCCACCATTTTTGAAGACTCGGTTGCCGTTGAGGTCTTCTCCCCGGTGAGAGACGATTATCTCCCGCATGAAAAGGGAGGCGGCCGATAGTCTCCGGGCCATTGTGAAGAGCATGCGATCCTGTGGAGGCACGGCGGGGTCGGCGAACACCAACGAGGCAAAAGGAAGGGACCTCCCTCGGCTATTCCGCGCCCCGGTCCGAAAGAAGTCGTTCCACACAGGGAGGGTGAACCATGAACCCGAGGAGCGGGTGGGTCTGCCTTATATACACCGTGGCAACGGGGAGCAGAAGGCTTCGCCTGCTCTTGACCCCGATTGTTGCCCTTTCCTACTTCCTGTTGGCTTTACTTTTTCTCATCCTCTCATTCCCGTTAGACCGTTTCTTCGGCTTCTCCGGCCTCCTTCCCCCCTCGGTCAGTATGGTCCTGTCAGTACCCTTGATCTTCATCGGGCTCTTTCTGGCCTTCTGGTCGGCGCTCCATTTCTTACGGGCCAAGGGAACCCCTGTTCCCTTCAACCCGCCTCCCCAACTTGTCACATCAGGTCCGTATGCGTACATCCGCAATCCCATGCTCAGCGGCGTCTTCATCTTCCTCTTCGGCCTTGCCCTTGCCTTCAACTCCGTTTCTCTCTTCTTCATCTTCACGCCCCTCTTCATCCTCGCCAACGTCCTGGAACTGAAAGCAATCGAAGAGCCGGAGCTTGAGATGCGCCTCGGCGGAAAATATGTCGAATACAAAGAACAGACGCCCATGTTCTTCCCGTGGAGGGGAACGGACCGATCGGGAAGCCGTCGAGAGATTGATGATATCTCGTGATTCACAGAAACGTTGCACCCACATAAAAGAATAAAGGAGAAAAGCCATGGGAATTCGTTCCGTAGAACAGTACAAAGAAAGCCTGAGGGACGGGAGGCGGGTGTAAATTAGCGGGCCGCGGCGTGAGTCACACAAAACACAAAGGGCAGGTAAAGCAAGGAATCCTACAGGCGATCGAACAGCGGCGCAGCATACGAAAATTCAGGGATACCCGGGTTATTCCTCCCACGGGCCCAGATAAGCGGACTGGTCGCTGGAACCGACGCGTTTCTCCGCTTTCTTCGATTGCACAAGGTCCCCATCTCTCTCACAAGGAACTGTATACTTGACAGGGAAGCCTTACGCATTACATTAGAGAAAAGGAATATATAATAATTCGAATATTGTGGTGATCAATGAATAACGGGGATTGTGAAAGAATGTCAGCTTTTTTCAAGACTATCGGAAATTCAACCCGCCTCAGGATAGTAGCGGAACTGGTCAAGAAGGAAAAATGCGTGGGCGATGTGGAAAGCCTCATAGGAAGAGGCCAGGCGAATATTTCTCAGCATCTGGCAGTTCTTAAAAAGCAGGGCATCGTCGACTGCCGCAAAGAGGGAAACATGCGCTGTTATTTCCTCAAGAACCCTCTTCTATTGAAAAAGATCCTGGAGCTTGCCGCGCAGGGAAACTAACATATCGCGTGTATGAATATGCCATACCGTCGGAAGATCGTAGGGCAGATATCGCGTACACAGAACGCACCTGGAGGCCGATTATGAAGATTGCCATTCCGAGAGAACAAACACCTCACGATAACCGTATCCCGATGATACCTTCCGATGTGAAACGGCTTGTTCAGCGTGGCGCCGAGGTCGAGATCGAAACGAAGATGGGGGAACCCTCCGGCTATCCCGATGGGGAATATGAAGCCGAAGGGGCCACGGTCAGCCGGGACCGGCAGAAACTCCTGTCCGACGCCGACCTGGTGTTGCGACTGCACAAGCCTCCACTTGAAGAAATCAGGCTTCTCAAAGAGGGAAGCATCCATATCAGCCACCTCGACCCGTTCAACGAGAAAGAGATTCTCGACGCGTTCGTCGCACAGGGAGTGAGCGCCGTCAGCATGGAGATGATCCCGAGGATCACCAGGGCGCAGAAGATGGATGCCCTGAGTTCCCAGGCGAGCATTGCCGGATACGTGGCGGTCATTACCGCGGCGGAGAAACTCAACAAGATGTTCCCCATGATGATGACCCCGGCGGGGACCATCGCCCCTTCCCGCGTCTTTATCATCGGAGTCGGTGTGGCCGGTCTCCAGGCGATCGCGACCGCGAAACGGCTGGGGGCACGGGTGGAGGCGTTCGACACGAGGCCGGTCGTCGAAGAACAGGTACAGTCGCTCGGAGCGAAATTCGTTAAAGTAGATCTCGGGGAAACGGGAGAGACGCAGGGTGGATACGCCAGGGCTCTCTCCGAGGAACAGATCCGCCTGCAGCGACAGGAAATGGCAAAACACTGCGCCACAGCCGACGTGGTCATCACCACCGCGCAGGTCTTTGGGAAAAAAGCGCCCCTGATCGTCACCGGCGAGATGATCTCCTCCATGAAGAAGGGAAGCGTCATCGTGGATCTTGCCGCGGGGAACGGGGGAAATGTTGAAGGTACGATTGCCGGAGAAGAGGTCATCATAGACGGGGTAACGATTCTGGGGCTTACCGACGCGGCGGGCCGCGCGGCCGAACACGCAAGTCAGATGTATTCGAGCAATCTTTTGAACTTCATCACCGAATTCTGGGATGACGATGAGAAAAGACTGAACCTCCACCTGGAGGATGAGATTATCAAAGGGTGCCTGGTTGCCCACAACCATGAAATCTTCAGTGAGACCTTAAAACAGATTACGTAAAGGAGAAACCAATGGATCTGATTGCCTGTCAGGGTGCCTGTCTGATCTGTATGAGTATGGTGCTGGTACTCGCCATATTTGTCGGGTTTGAGGTGATATCAAAGGTGCCCGCGCGGCTTCACACGCCGCTTATGTCGGGAAGCAACGCCATTTCGGGGATTACCCTCGTTGGGGCCGTGATAGCGGCGGGGTCCGCCGAAAGCACCCTGAGCGTCATTCTGGGAACATCGGCTGTGATTTTCGCGACGATCAACGTGGTCGGGGGATACCTGGTAACCAACAGGATGCTGGAAATGTTCAAGAAGAAACCGAGCGGGGGTGAGAAATGATCATACCGATTGCCATAAATCTGGTGTATATCATCTCCGCGATCCTCTTTGTCTTGGGGCTCAAGATGCTGACCTCGCAGGCCACAGCACGAAAGGGAAATCTGCTCTCCGCGCTCGGCATGTTTCTCGCCGTGGTAATGACCCTCCTCAGCCAGGGGATTATCGATTACAAATGGGTGGCGGTGGGGATTATCGTGGGGAGCATCATCGGGGCCTTCTCAGCACGGCTTGTCGCCATGACCCAGATGCCGCAGATGGTGGCTTTGTTTAACGGTTCCGGCGGTCTCGCGAGCCTTCTGGTCGGGTGGGCAGCTTATCATTCGATGGC
>CAZAST010000025.1:0-16954 GCA_964487805.1 uncultured Syntrophaceae bacterium | reverse complement strand
AAATCTCAACCGTGTTTGTGCGTGAGTTCATCACCCTCTTTTCGCAGGCCCTTGCAGCGACAGACATCGCAGACATCTTCTCCCAGCGAGTCTCCGGTTTCGGGCAACTTGCCCGAAACGGAGCAGATGCGGAGAAGTACCACTTTCACCTTTCCCAACTCATCCTGCGGTCAGGGGACAACCGACATCCCGAGAACTACGACTTTGACACTGCCCCCCTGATGATCGCAGGGATTTTCGAGGACATGGGAGTCAAGATTGAACTGGCGAGTTGGGAACAAGCGATGCTTCCAGCAATGGTCGAGAGCTTGAAGAACTACTGCAATCTGACATGAGAGCAAACAACAAGACAAATGCAGTGTACGGCTAAAGCCGCCGCTGATTTTCGGTCTGCCTGAGACAATTATGAGCAAAGAGACATTAAAAGATATTTGTGCCATTGGAGGGCCTATTCTTGCTTTGCTAGGATTTCTCTATGGTTATGCCAAAGACAAGAAGCTACGTAACATTGAAAGACGGGCTAATTCTCCGTTCTTCACTGTTTTGACCGTACAACTTGATTGTGGCCAAGTAAGCATCCCTCAAGGAGGCAAGGCCTATTATCATTATAGAGAAAAACCCAGCGGTTTGATTGATCATCTTTGGGATATGGAAGAGTATGAACCACACGTACCTGAGAATTATCCAAATGATTACCCGATAGGTCTTCTTCTAAAAAATACAGGTAGCTCCTTGAGGACGTTCAAATTCAAGTCAAGGGAACAGATGGTGTTCCAACAAGCTGATGATAAGAATCTATATGAGCTACGGTATATTTATCACAAGTCATCAGCAGGTGATGGATTTCGATTTACTCTCTCATATGAAACATCAGAGGGCTTTCAAGAAACACAAGTCTGGGAAGTAATCAAAGGTGAAATCTCTATTAAGAGAATAAAACCTAAAACACCATAAAATGAAACAGAACAAAGGGCTTCATCCGACGCCGCTAGCGCGTCGCGAATGAGCCCGGGCTTCGGCTCAGCCGGGCGTTAGTCGAAGAAAGACATGCCTAACGAAATCATACCATATCTTGAAATGTGTCAGCGTGAAGTGGTCAGCCTTCAGCGGGGCATGAGTTTCGAGCTCAGGTACCATCATTTTCCAAAAACATGACAGAATTGAACCAATGGTAGCAGCAAGCTCTATGTGACGGCAATTTTCCAACGATCCTCTGCTGCTGGCTGCCTTGATCATCATGCGTGTTTCAGTTGAAAGGAGGTCTATATGAAATTATCAAAAAGGGTATTCACAATACTGTGTGCTTCACTCTTAACGTTTGTCTGTTGTGTGATGGTCAGCCAAAGCTTTGCGGAAACGTGCGAATGCGATTCTCCGTGCAGCGGGAGCAGAACCTGTCCTGACGGCTGCTGGGCTTTCTGCGAAGAGAGGGAAAGCGGGCCGTACTGTGCCAAAGGATGTTCCTACGATATCTCCGCAATGAAGATCACTGACAAACTGAGCGAAAAAGGGAAATTACACAGTGTGGATATCAAGTTGCCGACAGAACAGGTCAAACCGCTGTTAGAGCGGATATTTGGTGTCACCCTGCTTTCAGCTCCCACAGCGTCGAAAGGGGGGAATGTCGAGATCGAACTCAAGGATACAAACCTGAGGGAGTTGCTGAAGGTACTGAAAGAACAGGGTGTTGCTCTCCAGATCAACAAGAATTAAAGAAGAAATTCTTTTTGCAGAGCAAGAACATTTGTTAGGAGATATCAAAAAGCGGTACGCTTGGCCCCATCGGGTGGGAAGGGAAAACCCTTACTTTTCCGGTGAACTCTGTTTATAGCCCTTGGAGGTACCGTATGGGATTTACCGAGAAGTTTGTCAGGCAGTGCAGGAAGCCGGAAGGTTTTTTTGGCAGGTTCGTCGGGAGGGCCATGAATACGGGCCATGCCAAGGTCAGGCGCTGGGGCCTCGGCCATGTGTCCGGAGAGCCGTGCGCGGTTATCCTTGATGTGGGCTGCGGCGGAGGGGCCGCTCTGCGGGACATGGCATCTGTATTTCCGGGCGCAAGGCTCCATGGTATTGATTATTCCCATGACATGGTCTCACTTGCGCGGAAGGTGAATAAAAGTCTTATAGAAAAAGGCCGCGTGGAAATCAGCCACGGGTCTGTTTCCTCTCTCCCGTTTTCCGACAACACCTTTGACCTGGTGACGGCTTTCGAAGCCTGTTACTTCTGGCCCGACCTGGTTCACGATCTGCGGGAGATCAGGCGCGTGCTGCGACCGGGAGGAAGCCTGCTTCTTGTGAATGAGGTTTATGAACATGACACGTTCCAGGAGCGGAACACGAAATGGGCCGCCTGGGCTGATATGCAAATTCATTCTCCTCTGGATTACCGGGGATTTCTGAGGGAAGCCGGTTACGGAACCATTGAGGTTCATGAAGTTATTGCAAAAAATTGGATCGCGGCGGTGGGGAGAAAACCTGAATCGCCATCATGAGGATACGGTAATATCTCACCCCCGAAACGATATGGTCTGTACGCGGCCAATACCGGAGGCATTACGCTCCCAATCAGTCGCCATAACATGAAATCAGGCCGGGGTTCAGCTCCTGGACGGCGGGTTGCCTGAGACCGGGTTTGGTAACAACGTTGATTTTTACGGCGGTTCCTGTCAATATATGTGCAATCTTTTATTTCGAGAGGAAAGCCGCCATGCTGCTCAAACACTTTTTCACCGGTAAAATCGCCCACAGTTCATACATCCTTGCGGGAAAGAAGTCGTGTGCCGTCATCGATCCCCAGCGGGATGTGGATATCTATATCACTGAAGCGCGCGCCATGGGGGTGAATATCACCCATATTCTTCAGACACACCTTCATGCCGATTTCATTTCGGGCCATATGGATCTCGCGAAGAAAACCGGCGCGAAAATATATGTAGCCGCATCGGCTCAGTGCACGTTCGATCATGTGCCTTTGTCGGAAGGTGACACGGTGGAACTGGAAGACATGGTTCTGAAGGTTCTGGAAACACCGGGCCATACGCCGGAACACCTCAGTTATGTGGTAATCGACACATCCCGGTCGGAAAGTCCGGTTGGCGTGTTTGTGGGGGACACGCTGTTTGTCGGTGATGTGGGAAGACCGGATCTTTTTCCAGACATGGCAGAGAAGCTGGCGGGTAAACTGTATCACAGCCTCCACGACAAATTGTTAAAGCTCCCGGATTACACTGAAGTATATCCGGCGCACGGCGCGGGGTCACTGTGCGGCCGCTCTGTGGGCGCCAAATGGCGCAGCACCATCGGCTATGAACGCATTTGTAACGAGGCCCTGCAGATACATGATAAAGCCGCTTTTATCAGATCGCTTACCAATGACATGCCTCCCGCCCCCGATCATTTCAGCCGTTGCAGCGACATCAACCGCCGGGGACCTGATCGTATTACAGAGCTTCCTTCTATGGAAGAATTAAATCCGGAACAGTTTAAACTGGATATGGACGATCCCGAAAAGGTGGTGCTGGATACGCGCAGTTATCACGCCTTTGCCGGCCAGCATATCCCCGGCGCCTGGCATCTCGATCTGAGCGGTAACTTTCCCACTTTTGCCGGGTGGGTTTTGCCGACGGACAAGGCGATCTTGATGGTCGCCGATGATTACGGAAAAGCGCAGGAAGCCAATACATGGGTACGCCGGGTCGGCATTGACAGGGTTGCTGGGTATCTGGACGGAGGCATGGCATCATGGGCCATGGCTGGGTTCAGGACCGGCCGTATCGAACTCATTTCCGCAGAGGATTTGCACGGCATGATTACCGGATCGGACGATTTTGTGCTGGTGGATGTTCGTGCGCCGCTTGAATATGAGGAAAATCATATTGAGGGCGCAATAAATATCCCGGTGGCTGATCTCCGTACCCGCCACGCCGAACTGAACAGAGAGAAAAAGACCGTTCTCATGTGCAGTTCGGGAAACCGTTCCAGCCTCGGAGCCAGTATCCTCAAGCAGCATGGCTTTGCAGATGTGTGCAATGTAGCCGGCGGCATGTCCGGCTACAGCGCTGCCGGGTACGTGCGGGAGTGCCGGGCCTGTGTCAATCCGCACGGGTCGAGAGTCTTCACGCTCTTCGGGGACGCGACAAAACAGAGTGCAATCCTGTAATCCACGGAGGAAACCCCATGGAGTTTTTAACACAAACGCGCTGGTCGCCCTATGCGGTCGGTATCGGTATCGGCATCCTGAGCTGGTTGAGCTTCCTTATTCCCCGTCACCCCATTGCCTGTTCGACAACCTTTGCCAAAACCAGCGGGATGATCGAACGGCTGTTTCGAGGTGACAAAGTCGCCGAGAAACCCTACTATCAGAAGATAAAACTCGTTGTGGACTGGCAATACATGCTGGTCGTAGGGGTTGTCATCGGTTCGTTCATTTCAGCCCTCCTGTCCGGCGATTTTCAATGGCAATGGGTTCCTCCGATCTGGGACGCTTCATTCGGAAGCGACGTGATCCCGCGTGTTGCCGTCGCACTCATCGGGGGCGTTTTCATCGGGTTCGGCGCGCGCTGGGCTGATGGGTGCACCAGCGGCCACGGCATCAGCGGAACCCTGCAACTGGCCGTTTCAAGCTGGATTTCCGCCCTCTGCTTTTTCATCGGCGGCATTCTCGCGGCACATGTCATCTACCGGGTAATCGGGTAGCGGGAGGAGATCGTGCAATTGAAAACAGCGATGGATTTACAGAAACAAAACAGAGCCCCCCTGCTTCAGGGGCTGGCGTTTGGCCTTGTCTTCGGGTTCCTGCTTCAGAAGGGCGGAGCGACAAAGTATGATGTGATCATCGGGCAGCTCCTCCTCACCGATTTCACCATCGTGAAAATCATGCTTTCCGCCGTCGTGACCGGCATGATAGGCATCTACGCGATGAAAACCCTGGGCTGGGTACAATTATCCCCCAAATCAGGATCGGCCGGTATGAACATCATCGGGGGATTGATTTTCGGCGTGGGCTTCGCCCTGTTAGGCTATTGCCCCGGGACCATCGCGGGTGCCATCGGCAACGGGTATCTCGATGCGCTGGTTGGAGGGCTGGCAGGCATTCTCATCGGCAGCGGTATTTTCGCGGCTCTCTACCCGCGACTCAGTCAGGGTATCCTGAAGAAAGGGTATTTTGACGACCTGACTCTGCCGCGCCTGTTCAAAGCCAGCGACTGGGTGATCGTCACCCCCGTCGCGCTCTGTATCTTTCTGTTGCTGTGCTGGCTGGAGCAGGTTGGTCTGTAATGTGGTCTGCCGGAAACAGATGAGATATGACGTTCCGCCTCATTCCGAGTAAATCTGGCGGGTTTACAAGATTGATGCAGTTGTGGTGTAGCCAAGGAGGCCGGAGCGGGGGACTAAGAATCCCGTTTGATAATATAGATGTTGAGGCGGTCTATTACATCTTCCGCTTCATTTCCTATCTTTTCGATGTATCGTGTGAAGTCGTAGATATGTCTCTTCTGGCTTAATCTCAGGCCCTCTTTTCTGAAAATACGTTTCTGGAGTCTCGTGGATACTATGTCCCCTTCTTTTTCCCAGAACATGACCTTGTGCATATGATTGCATGCTTCATCCATTTTTCCAAAAAAAGCCTTACAGGACAGGACCGTAGATTCAACCGCGTTTACTGCTGAGGCCACCAGTTCCATGAAGTCATCGTGAAATTCAGGCAGAATATCAGGGCTCTCTATGTCAAGGCGCCATATAATGGACTTGAGGTTATCAAGCAGCGCGTCCATTCTTTCGAGAAGTTCCAGGACATCACTCCGAGACTCAGGGAACAATGTTTTTGTATATAAAAGATGCTCAAGACTTCGGCGCAGTGAATCGCCTCGATGCTCAATATCTCTCATTGCGTCACGTTTTTTCTGAAAGTTTTCGAGATTGCCCTTGAAATAATTTTCAGCGGCCTCACGAAAAACCACTCCAGCCTCATTGACGTTGTCAAGAAACTCAGCGAAGCGCTGATCCGTTTTCTCGCTATGTTTCAGTATTCTGGATTTCATGATTTTCTCTTTCCTGCCGGTCTGAGGAGAAGATCGTTTCTCAACGATCCGCCGCCCCCCCCGTTCCTTTCTCGGTCCCTCCAACACCTGAACAGGCTACCTGATAAAAAAGTCAGTAGTATGGAAAAGGTCATGGATATAGGAAAGCTTCTCTTTCAGATTTCTGTTAAAATATTCATTATCTTTTTTGAATGCCCATGATGAAGACAGCTCGGCCAGAGTCTTATCCATCACCCATGTATGAATAAAAATCTGACTTTCGACTTTTTTCAGAGTCTGGATCTGGTCTTCCGTAAAACCGGCTGTAGCGAGGGAGCGGATCCCCGCATCGGTAACATGCATGCGATATACCTCCGTCGATTCCATAATGAAGCGTATATCATCACGCTGAAGCGATGGATACTTCTTCAGGATTTTGTTCAATTGAGCCGCAGTTGGGAAAATTTCCCCCAGTCTTTTCCTGAGTTCCGGAGCGGATATTCCCTGATCTTCAATCCTTTCCAACGCCTCCGTGGAGATTGTGTACTCGACCGGTTTGTATATCTGCTGCTGAAACACGTTCTGAAAGAAGAACAGAGAAATAAACGATATCAGGGCCGCAAGCACGGGTGTTGTTACCCATCCTACCGCGATTTCCCCCACAGTCCTCCATCTGATGTTTTGTCCTCCCTTGAGGAGGCCAATGCCGATAATAGCCCCGATAATGGCCTGCGAACTGGAGACAGGCACCAGAGGAATTGGCGGAAGTCCGCAGCTTATCAGAAGTTTTTCCAGTCCCTGGGAGGCGAAGAGAAAAAGAACCAGAGAATGGGCCCACACCGCCACGAAAGCGGAGACAGGTGAAATTTTCATGATACCTGTTCCCACAGTCATTATGACCCTCTTGGAATAGGTGATCACCCCTATTGCTATGGTTATGCCTCCGATGAGAAAAAGCTGTTGCGCCGAGGTCAGGGGAAATATACCCATGATGGATATATCGGGAAACGGCGAAACGGGAACAAATACCCCCATGACGTTTGCGATATTATTCGCTCCGAGGGAATAGGCGCCGAATGTACCCGCGATTATCAGCCCGTACCTCGTAAGAGTATCGAGTTTGAACATGGGTATATTGAACGTCCTGATACCGGCAACAACCAGTTTGTAGAGTATTATTGACAAAATTGCGGCCAGAATCGGGCAGGCGATCCAGCTGGAAACAATCTTCGAGAGTGCTTCATAATCGATCAGAGTGCCGGTGAAGAAGTTCCAGCCGATAATCGCCCCGATAATACCCTGAGACGTGGATACGGGATATCCTGTGACAGTCATGAGATAGACGCTGAGTGCCGCTGCCAGAGCAACAATAAACGCCCCTCCTATGGCATTTACATCCCCCAGCTTGCCAACCGTATCCGACGTGCCTGATCCGCTTATTACCGCTCCCAGTACCACAAACAGGCCGCAGAGAACGGCGGCCTTTTTAAAGCTTATCATGCGCGAACCGACTGCGGTGCCGAACACATTGGCGGCATCATTCGCCCCTAATGTCCAGCCCAGAAACAGTCCGCTCGAGAGGAACAAGAGAAACATGGGTATTGCTCCTATAACGCTCGTTTGATGATATAGATGCTGAGCCGGTCTATAACGTCTTCTGCCTCATCGGCTATTCTTTCCATAAATCTTACGAAATCGCGCAGCTGCCTCTTGTGACTCAAGCGCAGTTCTTTGTGGCTGAAGATGGCACGCTGGAGTCGCGTGGAAACGACGTCTGATTTCTGCTCCCAGGAGATCACCTGCTCCATGTGGACCGAGGCCTTATCGATGTTCCGGAAAAAGGCACGGCACGCGCAGACTGTCGCCTCTACCGCTTCTACGCCATATGTCATCAGCTCCTTGAAATCATCGTGAAATTCACTCCAGATCTGAGGTTGCTCAATATCCAGCTTCCACATCGCGGCCTTGTAATGATCGAGGAGGGTGTCCATGTTTTCGATAAGTTCCAGCACATCGCCCCTCGATTCAGGAACAAGCGTTTTCTCATAGAGCAAGCGTTCAATCTCGCGGCGCAGGACATCTCCCTGATGCTCGGCTTCATGGAGTCTGTCTCTCTTGATTACAAAGGTATCCAAATCGCCCTTCAGGTAATCGCCGATGGCGCCTTTGAAAATCAATCCCGCCTCGCTGACCTTATTGAGAAATTCGTCAATTTGTGTCTCGATCCCGGGTCTACGCTTAAAGATGTCAAGTTCCATGGCTTCGCATTCCTGTATTTCATAGATTTTTATATGGTTGAGCCTTAATGCTTTGTATGGTTGTTATACTCAATCCCCTGCCCGGGAAGGGTATAAGACAGTTGGAACAAAAGGAGGCAGACAAGTGAAGAGAGAACTAACGATTTGAAATAACATTAAATATTCGTAAATGATAAGTCAAGCTAAATTCAATAATCAGCCACCCCCGGCAGCGTCGGGGGGGGGGGGGTACCTATGATTCACTAAAAGAGGGGCTTCTGGAACAGCGCACTTGAAATGCATTCAGAAACCAGTCATGCCGTCAGACGGCGAGTATGGTGCACAATCAACCGGATCTGTGCAGAAGATACAGACCGGTAGGCATCAAAGAAGTTTTAAATTAGTTTCTATCCACGCTGCAACAGCATGATTTGATGATGGTTTTAATTTCTCCGGTCCCTTTCCAAGGCCGTAAATGGGGATTGCCTGTTCATGCAGGGATCCGTGCGAGCGGACGCGCACCTCTTCCCGCGAAGCGGATATCGTTCCGAATACCGTATCGATATTCGCCAGGACAAAGATGTGGCCGATGCGGTCGGGATGGAGGTGGTACACTCGGGCTGCCTCGGAACTGGGCATGACCCTTTCGACACCCTCTTCTTCCCGCAAAAGCGCCATCGCATCATCCAAGGTGGATTGGTCTTCCAGATATATGTATGCCGAACCGCCGAGGTTTTTATGGTGAACCACATGACGGTCCTTGATTATGGGGATCGCTATTCCCGGAACCCCCGCTTTATTAAGGATTTTAGTGAGGTCAAGGGCGCAGGACTTTGCGTTCATTCCGTGATCCGCCGTCACGATGATTTCTATGTCAGAGGATACATTCAATATTTCTCCGAGCAGGTGGTCAAGCCGGCTGAAATTCCATTGAGATCGTTCATCCTCAGGAGAATAGGTATGCGTGGCATAGTCCGTTGTTGTCAAATACACCATATCCGGCGACTCCTCCACAAGAATTTCCCGTGCCGCCCTGAACAGCCAGTGGTTGGTTTCAATGGTATAAAATGACGGAGGCGGGCCAATCCTGTCCACCAGCCATCGGGAGGGGTTTTCGGCTGACTCTGCGATCTGTGCGCCGCGGGAGATCAGGCTTTTCAGTTTTTCCTTCGCGGTCAGCAGAGCGGATGTCTTTCCCATCCTTCCGATTCGTTCAAATATCGTTTCCGTAAGAAGATATTCCGACGACTCCATGTATTGTTCTTCCTTGAAATTGGCACATAAATACGCTAGCAAAAACACAGAGGCTTTTTTAGAAGACACCCTATTGTTGCCGCAAACAATGCCGTGCCGTTTTTCACACGAAATACAAGCACATAAAGGAGCGCACCGATGGATATTATTGACGCGATTATTCAGAGAAAGAGCATCAGAGGGTTCAAACCCGTCCCCGTTTCAAAAGAGGTGGTAGCCAAAATTCTTGAAGCGGCGTGCCAGGCCCCTTCAACCATGAATACGCAGCCGTGGGAATTTGTCGTCATAACGGGGGACCCGCTTAACAGAATACGGGTGGCCATGGTTGAGAAATTAAAGAGAGGAGACCCGCCGAACCAGGATCATCATATTGTCGGCTGGTCCAACGACAGCGTATACAGAAACCGCCAGATCGAACTTGCCAAAGAGCTCTTCAGACTCATGGATATCCCCAGGGAGGATAAGGAAAAACGTGCGGCGTGGCTGGAGCGGGGGTTTCGTTTCTTCGATGCGCCGGTTGGGATTATTCTGCTGACCGACAGATCGCTTGAAAACGCGGCCCCACTCCTTGACCTTGGGGCGGTCATGCAGACATTCTGCCTGGCCGCTCTTCACTTCGGCCTCGGGACCTGTATAGAAGACCAGGGGGTAATGTACCCTGACGTCCTGCGCGAAATCGCGGGAATCCCGGATAACAAACGGATCATCATTGCCATCGCCGTCGGTTACCCTGATTGGGATTTTCCGGCCAACCGGATATCGACCGATCGTGAATCGCTGGAAAATAGTACGCGCTGGATAGGTTTCTGAAAACTCGTCACTATGGTGATTTGTCGCCGGAATCTCTCGGATGACGTATTCTTCATTCCGGCGTGTTACAGAAGTATCGCCATGCACATCGCGGTTTTTGCCGACATCGAAGGAAGTTTCGGTATCTGGCGCATGCGTCAGTGCAGGATGGGGACTGCCGAATGGCGCTGGCAGTGGGTATTCCCACAAGAAACGCGGTGGATTGATAAAAAGACGGGAATGCAGGGGCGGCACCACGTGCATGAAACGATTATTCAACATGCCGTGCGGGAATCGGTGAAAAAAGCAGGAATAACAAAAAGAGCGACATGCCATACGTTCAGACACTCATTTGCAACCCCCTTACTTGAAAATGGCTATGATATTCGAACGATTCAAGAGTTTTAGTAAGTTAGAATATGCTTTCTGGTAGAAAGCATATTCGTTAACGCACTTATCCCGTTTATCGGGGACTTGGGGCACAAGGATATTAAGACGACTATGATTTATACACATGTTTTAAATCAAGGTCCCCAGGGCGTTCGAAGCCCGGCGGACGTTTTGTAATGCGTGTCAGGGGGTGTTATACAGTTTCTGCATAACACCCCCTCATAAATAGTGATCATTTCAATATTGTAATATACTTGGGGGCTTATAAACAAATTTTTGTGATATTGCAGGTGTCTTATACAGCCCCGTTAACTGTGTTTCGTTTTGACCTTTCCCCCATAAACTAGGCCATGTTCAAATTGAGTCTATCCTGATAAAAGATATAACAGGAGGACTCAGACGTGAAGCGGAAGCGATTTACAACGGAACAGATCATCAAGATTCTTAAAGAAGCTGAACTGGGTATAAAGATTACGGAACTCTGTCGGAAGCACGGCATATCGGAGCAGACCTTCTACAACTGGCGGAACAAATACGGCGGCATGGATATCAGCGAAGCGAAACGCCTGAAGCTCATCGAGGATGAAAACCGACGGCTTAAACGCCTGGTGGCTGATTTAAGCCTCGACAACCAGGTATTAAAGGATCTCCTTGAAAAAAACTTCTAACGTCCGAAGCGAAGAGAACAGCGAGGGATTATGTCACCTCCCGCTTTGGGCTGAGCATGAGAAGGGTCTGCAGACTGATCCGGCTCAATCGATCAACGAGCCAGTATCAACCGACAGAGAATAAGGATGTCACGCTCACGACACGTATGAAAACCCTGGCACATAAGCATAACCGCTACGGAAGCCCCCGTCTGCATGTATTGTTGAAGAAAGAAGGACTTGTTGTCAATCACAAGAGGACTGAACGCATTTATCGAAAAGAAGGGTTATCATTGCGAATGCGAACAAAGAAAAAACGGGTGATGTCTGTACGCGATCCTCCTCCCCCGGCATCAGGACCACGGGATGTATGGTCCATAGACTTTATGTCCGATTCTCTTGCGGATGGGAGGAGATTGAGGATACTGACAATCATCGATGATTATACCCGGGAGTCTCCCGGTATCCTGGTTGCACGATCCATCCCTTCGGGAAGAGTAACCACCTTCATCGACAGGCTTGCTCTTTCCCATGGCTACCCTCGACGCATTCGGGTGGACAATGGCCCCGAGTTTATCAGCGCCTGGTTTCATACATGGTCAGAAGAGCACCACATCGTCATCGACCATACCCGTCCCGGGAAACCCTCTGACAATGCCTTCGTTGAGAGCTTTAACGGGAAGATCAGAGATGAATGCCTTAACGAACATTGGTTTCTTTCGATTCCTGATGCTCAGTCCAAGATAGAGCAGTGGAGAAATACGTACAACGAAGAACGCCCCCATAGATCATTGAACAACTTGACACCCTATGAGTTTATCAAAGAACATGATATGAAGCACACTATTCAGGAACTCAATTTACATGTGGCCCATATAATGGGGTAAGGTCAGTTTTTTATACAGAAAACTTTCTATTTAATGTTGGCCATATAGAAATAAAGAAGGAGATGAGGCTTGGAACAAAACGTTGAGAGTGTTAAACGTCAGCCAGCGGCGTCAGGTCGTGTAAGTTACGGTGACCCCATAATCCTTAATGACACAACAAAACGTCGAGTTGTTTTCGTTCCCTTCTTTATTCCACACTCCGACCACACTGAACTTGCAGGAAAAATAACCACCTATCGCAAGAGACCGCCTCCCTCAGACTGGATTATACTTGAAGAAAAGTCATTGTCCTTGTCTGGAGATGCCACGAGAAAACTCCTCGCTGCGCTTCGGACACATTTGGCGGTAGCAAAAGAAAAAGAAGATGGTAACTATCTGTTAATCCGTGTTGCCGAGGGGACAGCCTTGATCGGCGACCATGATCCGGCACAGGTGGCTGGTGCTCTGACGAAAGTATTATCACAACCCGATGTCGTCGAACATCTTCGTGATACTGAGTTGAGTTCAGAACTTGTTGGTGCTCTAAGGGGTGCCATTAGACTGAATGAAATGAAAGCCGCTGTGGCGCAACTGAGGGTGCTTTTGGAATCCGGGGAAAACGGTGAAGAAGTCTATCAGAAGTGGTGTGAGTCACATTCCTGGGCTTTTGGTAACGCATATGTTGTGAGTGATGAAGTCCGCAATATTTCCGCAGGTGACCGACTCGATATCTTACTTCCAAGCGTCATAGCGGGTTACCGCGATCTTGTCGAGCTTAAGCGTCCCGATATGTCCGTTCTTAAGTACGATGGAGGTCATCGCAACTACTATTTTGCGGTGGAGGTTTCAAAAGCGATAGGGCAATGCCATCGGTATTTGGATATTCTGCACGAGGTAGCGGCCAAAGGGCTTCTTGATCATCCAGAAATAGTTGCTTATCATCCGAGAGCAATTATCGTAATTGGGCAGTCGCACGATTGGGGCGAAGAGAAACTTCGTGCTTTGCATGGATTAAATCGTCGTTTATCTGGCATTACGGTAATGACCTATAACCATCTATTGGCCCAAGGTGAGCGTCTCATAGAAATGCTCGCGCCAAAACCCGAAGACACTGAGCCAGAAATCTTTTGGGATGAAGAAGACGACATGCCATTTTAATGTTGGCCAACAAGTGCGTGCAGCGAATCCGCGCGAAGCGCGTCTCGCTGACACCTGTGTTAGGCCTCTAAAGCGATATGACTCACTTACGTTACCGAGTAACATATGATGATGGCAGAGATGCCACCCCGGACTTGCAGGCGTTTGCTGAAGTCATTGGTCTTGAGGCAGTCATTTCAGGTAGATATAGTGTTTTGCTATTGCTCAGACTATTTGGCGGGTCCCAATCTAGAATGCTCAATCCTGCAAAAGTTGTAAGCCAAATTAGAGTATTGGAAGGCATTGAGAAAGGAAATGGATTAAAGGAAGCAACCATGTTTAAACATCCACCGCTTCAAGGATTATGGCATCAGCACTACCTAGAAGACGGATTAGCGAGTATTGCCCGCAATATTCGCAAAGGCATTGGTAAGTTTGGCCTTCCGTGGCTTGAGCAAAAGGTTGCAGATGCAAAAGCCTCCGGGGAAGAGAGGTATTTCACAGAGTCCGATGCAGCGCAGATTGCCCATGATGCAGTTATGGCCAACTGGAAACGTCTTATAGATGGCACAGTACTTACTGGCGAATGGATTATTTTTGCTAAGCACGAAGGGAAGAATTACTATCTCTGCTTAGGAACGCACAGCAGCGGCGACGATGTACTACGCTCCCAGATTGATGCCGTTTGCCTACAAGAGTTTCCATTTTTGAAGGAGATTCTCGCGTAAACGTTTGTAATGAAGGCCTAACCCGCCACTGCAGCCGACGGCCTTCGGCCGCGGCTGACCGGCACGTTAAGTTTCATTGGAGATTACTAAAGCACATGGAAAATAAAGTGTGGTTCGAGAACCTGAAATTATTTCTTACACCCCACCCAGAGCTGTATCCGGAAGCAGGCGAGATATATACTCCGAAAGAGGGGTATGAAATATCGTTTTTATTTTCAGGATTCCCCTCAATGTCTGGGACATATGGTGAATTTGAAATAAATTTCAACAGCGACGATTTCTTAATTCTTTCGAAGAGAGCCTCTGTTACACGTATCCTTTGGGAATCAGTTGCGGGATTTGAATTATCATCCATACCCGAAGAAGCTGTTAAAACAGCAAAGTTATATGTACTTCCGAAACGCAAAACTTAACCATGGGATGAAGAGGGACGCGAAGTTACTGAGCGGTTTTTCCTGAAAGGTCGTCCGCGCGCCCCTCACCCCATCCGTTATAACCACAAGGCACATGGATGACATACGCACTAATTGACAACGCCTCCCTTACAGCCGTGCAACGGGTGATGGGGCAAATCGTCGTTAAAAACCCAGACACTATAAATGGTGATCTAGTAGCATTGGAAAATTTCGTCCAAGCCATCCTTTTTTATGACGATTTAGTTTGCATTGATAATTACAAAGAAGAGCATAAGGAAAAAAGAAAACAAGACTTCGATTTTATAAAATTCATATCGCCTGAGGAATATCAATTAGAAAACTTTTCAGGAAAAGCTAAAGCAGAATCTAAATTAATTCGGCCTGAAATCCGTGCGGGAGAATTCGCAGATCCAGATTTTCGTGAATTGATTGAGTTGCTTAAGCTCAATATGGTTTGTACTTGGGATTTGCGTTCGAGTGTTTATTATTTGACCATGAAAATGCTCGGCCAGCCAAACACGCCAGAGTATGAAAAATACAGTAAATTGAGTTCAGCTATATACAATGAACTTACGGATGCAGGCGATACATTCGGTCACTGGTCAACGGATGTTAAACTTGTCGGGTCAGATGGAACTGAATATACGAAAGAAAAAATGGCTGACGAAGCCAAATCAGCTAGCCGAGGTCATGGTGGTACAACCCGTGCCTTAGATATGTTTGTTGCCTCCCTTAACTGGCTTGCTTATAAGTCTATTTATTACAGTCTCGCGGCGAATTATTTAAAAGCAGACACCTTTCTTCATCCTATCAGGCATGCCTACCAAATTCATTGGTTTAAAAAGACCGGCGCCTTCGGCCATGATTTTACAGCAAAACTAGTAGCCTCTTTGTCAAATAGGCTATCAACGTCAGTGGGTGAAATTATTGATACTGGAAGGTCTACAGCTGTATCACTAGATATTCCAATTTTTTCTGCATGGTTGTCAGTTCAGTCTGGCGATGTTCGAAACATAATCACTTCTGCTATTGAAATTAAAAATGAGCAAACTTTGCAGGATGCAAGAGGGCTTCTTAGGGAAATACGAATTGGATTTGATGAAGGGGGAATTACTCAGGCTAACAAATCAATTCAAAAATGGGAAAGACAGCTTAAAAAGGCAGAGCTTGAGCTAAAATCGAGGTACGGCATTAAAACAGATCAAGGGATACAGGGAAGCTTTTTAATGAAAGTGTATAACTCTGTTGCAGCATTAAAAGGTCTGCCGCAATTTCCAGAATTTGATTTCAAAATTCCTTTACCTAAGTTTATTGCGAATAATCAATCTGGTAATTTTTCTACTCTATTCAAAGATGTCGCTTCTGAGCTTACCTCAACAGAAAGGTTGGGCAGCGTGAGAGACCTAATGGCTGCCAACTTTGTGATAGATGATGAGCATTATGTGCCACCAAAAACAGAAGCACCTGAATATCGAAACTATGCTTCAGGTTGGAAGTTACCTATGTAGGTTATAACAATTGGGTCAACTAGGACGTTCCTATCGTCGCGCCTGTTACCCAAAACGTTCCGGACGCCTCGCGCCGAGCAACACGTGGATCTTCCCATCACCATACTATTCCCCTCACGCGCGCTCATGCCCTGTTTGTCAGGTAGGCCCCGCCGATGACCATGCCCCCACCGGTGATGAGCGAGATATCCAGGGTCTCTCCGAGGAGAAAGAAGGCCAGGATGACGGCGCTGATGGGGACGAAGTTAATGAACACCGCCGCCCGCGAGGCCCCGATTGCCTGTATCCCTTCGTAATACCAGGTAAAGCCGATGACGGTGCCGAAGAACCCGAGAAAGACAATTCCCAGCCAGTCTACCATCCGGTATCCCCCAGCCTCCACGAACAGCCCCTCCATCCAGGCAGGGACGAAGAGAAGAGCGCCGCCGATCAGGCAGGAGTAGGTGACGGCCGCCATGGGGGATATGCCCCGCATGGCGCGTTTCCCGATCAGGGAATAGAGGACCCAGCTCGCGACGCACCCGAGGATGTACAGCTCTCCCCGCCCCACGTCTCCTTGCAGCAGCGCCGGTGGGGAGCCGTGCGATATGACGACGACGGCCCCCGTGACGCACAGCACAATCCCGGCCGTGTTGATCCCGCCCAGCCGCTCCCTGAAGAGGAGGGAGGCGAAGAGGGCGATAAAGATCGGATTCATCGCCACGATCACGGAGGCGCGGCCCGCGGTGACGGTCTGCAGGCCGAGGAAGAAGAGGACGTTGTAGGCGAAGACGCCGGTCATGCCGAGGAGGACGACGGGAATGATCTGTTCCCGCTTCAGGCGGGGGAGGCCGCCCTCGATCTTCCGGGTGATGACGACGAGGAAGAACGATGCGACGGCGAACCGCAGGAACGCGGCGCTGAAGGGGCCGACGTTCTGCGCGACGATCCGCCCGGCGATGAAGGTTCCGCCCCAGAAGAAG
>CAZAST010000024.1:0-17212 GCA_964487805.1 uncultured Syntrophaceae bacterium | reverse complement strand
AGGGAAGAACGATCCCAACGTTTTTATCAGCCGCCATACGCAGCAGTCTTTCCGCGGTCTGGAGAAAATCGTCCTCCACGAGGCTTTTTCCGATGCCGTGCCCCATGGCCTTGAGAAAGGTATAGGCCATCCCCCCGCCGATGATCATCTTGTCAACCTTCTTGATAAGATTGGCGAGGGCCTCCAGTTTACCTGAAATCTTTGACCCGCCGATAATGGCCACGAAAGGACGCAGGGGCTCTTCCAGGGCGTTGCCGAAATAGTTCAATTCTCTCTTCATCAGCAAGCCTGCGCAGCAGACCTTCGCATATTTCGTGATTCCCACATTGGAGGCGTGCTTTCGGTGGGCATTTCCAAAGGCGTCATCCACGTATACATCTCCGTAACCAGCCAGTCTTTTGGCGAAGCCCGGGTCGTTTGCCGTTTCCTCTTTGTGAAAGCGCAGATTTTCCAGCATGACAACCGTGCGGGGTTCCATATTCCTGATCAGCTTCTCCACATCGCCGCCGACGCAATCGTCCGCCAGGATCACATCCTTCCCCAGATGACGGGACAGCCGCTTGGCCACAGGGGCAAGGCTGAAGCTTTCCACCCTCTGTCCCTTGGGTCTGCCCAGATGGGACATGATAATAACCTTCGCGTCCTCATCGAGAGCGTAATTGATCGTGGGCAGCGCGGCCTTGATCCTTCTGTCGTCGGTAATGTGCAGATTCTCATCCAGAGGAACGTTAAAATCAAATCGGCACAGCACTCTTTTTCCTTTGATATCGATATCCTGTATGTATTTCATGTGTTCCTCCATGCCGTCAGAAAGGTTGGCCCAGCGAGTGGCCATATATACTACCCAAGTGGCAGGGTCAAGCCTGAATTCCCCCTTTTCGGGGCAGTGGATTTTTTTAATCAGCGAGAGAGAAAGGGTTGGGGATTTTACAGGTCACGGCTGTTCACCGTAACCACGGCGAAGGCGGCGACCCCTTCACCCCGTCCAATGAAACCCATCCCCTCATTGGTAGAGGCCTTCACGGTTACACGGTTTGGCTCTATATCGAGCGCGTGGGCTATATTCGAAATCATCGTGGGAATGTAGTCCCGCAATCGTGGACTTTCCAGAACCACCGTCGAGTCGACGTTATTGACGACGTACCCCTGCCGGGCCGCCAGTTCTTTGACCCTGACCAGCAGTTTGACGCTCGCAATATCCTTGTACGCGGGATTGTTGTCCGGGAAATGCCAGCCGATGTCCCTGTCACCGATGGCGCCGAGAATAGCATCGCAGAGGGCATGGAGCAGGACATCGGCGTCCGAATGACCGAGAATACCTTTCCGGGCGGGAATATCCACCCCTCCGAGGATCAGCTTTCTCCCCTCCACCAGCCGATGACTGTCATATCCGAATCCGATTCTCATATGGTCGGCTCGTCTCTTCTCACTAAGAGCTCAGCGAGGGAAAGATCTTCCGGTGTGGTAATCTTGATATTGCACGGGTGGCCCGGGATCGTCCATACCGGAACGCCCATATGTTCAACAAGAGAGGCGTCATCCGTCCCTGAGAAGCCGGTGCGATCGGCGTGATCGAAGGCCTCAGAGATGATCTTTCTCATGAAAGCCTGGGGGGTCTGGACAAGACGGAGCCCCGATCTGTCGATCGTATGATGGACGGCCCCCTCTTCACCGATCACCTTGACGGTGTCCGTTGTCGGGACGACCGGCACAACCGCCCCGTTACGGGCAGCCTCACGGATGGAGTGTTCTATCAACTCACTCATGATGAAAGGCCGGACCCCATCGTGAACAAGGACAATATCATCTCCGGCATCAATCAACTTCAGGCCCTCCCGGACAGAATCCTGCCGTGTCGGCCCGCCGGCCTGAATCTGCGCTGCCTTGCTGATATGATATTTTTCAACAATCTCACTTCTGACATACGTCCGGTCTCCGCCGGGAACCACAAGGATAATACGATGAACGGAGGGGTGTTTTTCAAAGGCAATCAGGGTGCGCCCCAGTATGGGAATGCCGCCAAGGGGAATATACTGCTTTGGATGGTCATGCAGCATCCGTTGCCCGGAACCCCCGGCGACAATGATTGCAACTGATTGAAACATCAACTTCCCGTCCCTTCGAATGTGTGCGCAGTGATGTCCGAGGAATATGGGGGGCGCGGCAGTATCATCCGCGTCTAGGCGGAAGCGCTGTCTTTCTCTTCATTTTTCAGGGCGGAAAAGACCATGCGCCCCGCCGAAGTCTGGAGAACGCTGGTTACCACCACATCGATATTCTTTCCCACATGCTTGATCCCGTTTTCGACAACCACCATAGTTCCATCGTCAAGGTATGCGAGACCTTGTCCCGCCTCTTTCCCCTCTTTGATGACCCGCACGTTCATTGCTTCGCCGGGAAGAACAAGGGGCTTCAGGGCATTCGCCAGATCATTGATATTGAGGATCTTTATCCCCTGCAGTTCAGCTACCTTATTCAAATTATAGTCGTTGGTTACGATCTTGCCCCCCCTCTCCTTGGCAAGGGCGACCAGCTTCGAGTCAACCCCCTTTATTTTCGGGAAATCGATATCAGCGATCTCAATCTTTACGCCGTCATTTTTCTGCATCCGGTTGAGTATGTCCAGCCCCCGTCTCCCCCGTGAACGTTTCATATGGTCGGATGAGTCCGCAATCAACTGCAGCTCATCCAGAACGAAACGGGGGACTATCAGGGTGCCGTCGATGAATCCGGTATCGCATATATCGGCCATCCTGCCGTCGATGATGGCGCTGGTATCGAGGATGCGGTACTCCCGGTTTTCACCTTTCGAACTGGAGAATCGGGGAAAACGGAAATCTTCACTTTTCTTGGATCCCAGGACCAGCCCGAGATATCCCAAAATGAAAGTAATGAAGACATAGATATATCCCAGCGGTATTATCTCGTGTCCCTCCAGCCCGGGGATAAACCGCAAGCCGAAGGTAAAAAGAAGGGCGATTAAGAGCCCGATGACAGTTCCGATAACACCGCCGAATATAATTCTTAATGACAGTTTTCGTATAGCCTGTTCTGTTTTAATGACAAGGATTGAAAGAAAAAGCCCCGCTGCTAAACCCAGCAATGAAAGAGGAAAGGTATAATATTTTAAAGCTATGAAATAACCAACTGTAGAACAGGCCACGACAAGTAAAAGCCGTATGACCAAGTATCACCTCCTGTAAATGAGTTGCTATATCAAAGAACGAAGCGCTGAGTTACGCCGTGAAGATCGCATTGAGGTTTTCTTCAACCTCGTTTTCCTCACAGTCACTCGCTATCGATATCTCTCGTATCAGCAGGTTTTTAGCCGTATCCATCATCTTCCTCTCGCCAAAGGAGAGGTCTTTGTCAATCTTCAGGGTAAAAAGATCGCGCAACACTTCAGCTATTTCATACACCGACCCTGTCTTGATCTTTTCCCAGTATTCTTTGTATCGCTTGTTCCAGGTTTGCTTGTCCACCGCAATGCTCTTCTCACGCAGTATCTTATAGACGACGGGGATTTCTTCCTCCGAGATGATATCCCTCAGTCCGACGAACTGGGCACCATCCTGTGGTATCATGATGGTTGCGTTATTTCCCAGAATCTTCATGACGTAAAACGGCTGTTCGCTCCCCATGACTTCCCTGGTTTCAATCGCCTCAATAACCCCGACACCGTGCGCCGGGTATACGGCCATATCTCCTACCTTAAACATGCGCATTGCCACTTCTACGCTTCTCCTGTGTAATATAATTTCTAACGTACGTTCATATAGCACAATTTGGAATAACGGTCAATTAAATCCTCTCCAACCGAGCCCAAAAGGGGTAAATTTGTCTTGACTTTGCAAGACCGAATACGCTAAGCGACCCAGGTTATCACATTACCGACAAACTACAGGAAGGGAGTGTTATGGCTAAATACGATTCCAGTTCACTCAGAAATGTTGCGATTGCGGGACACGGAGGAACAGGCAAGACCTCTCTCTGCGAATCTTTCCTGTTTATCAGCGGGAAATCGGACAAACCCGGAAGGGTCGACGACGGAACATCTTCCCTGGACTTTGAACCGGAAGAGCAGAAGAGACACATCTCCATCAGCTCGGCCATAAGCTTCTTTGAATGGAATAAACATCGAGTAAATATCATCGATACCCCCGGGGATGCCAACTTCTTCATGGATACAAAATACAGCCTGCGTGCGGCAGACAGTGTAATTGTCGTCATGGATGCGGTGGGGGGCGTCGAATTCCAGACTGAAAAAGTGTGGGATTATGCCGATGAGCTTTCGCTTCCCCGTATGGTTTACATTAGCAAGATGGATCGGGAACGTGCCGATTTCGCGAAGACAATCGAAGATATAAAGAATAAACTCGGCAAAAAACCAACCCTCTGCTACCTGCCCATCGGCGCAGAAGAATCCTTCAGGGGCCTGATTGATCTGGCCAACATGAAGGCCCTCTTCTTTGATGATCCCAAGGGAAAACCCAAAAAGGAGGATGTGCCGCAAGACCTCATGGAAGAGGCCAAGTCGGCCCGGGAGACCATGGTTGAAGATATCGCCGAATGCGACGAGGCATTGATGGATAAATACCTCGAAGATGGGGAACTCTCCATCGATGATATCAGGGATGGACTCCGCAGGGGTGTCATCTCAGGGGATCTCATCCCCGTTGTATGCGGGGCGGCCCTCACCCATACGGGAATAGCCCCCCTTATGGACGCCATCGTCAATTTCCTCCCCTCCCCCGTGGATCGCGGCCCTGTCACAGGCATCAAACCGAACGCCGAAGAAAGAGAAGAGCGGGTTCCCGATGAAAAATCGTCCTTTTCCGCGATGGTATTCAAGACGATTGCCGACCCTTACGCTGGAAAGCTCACTCTGTTCCGTGTCTTTTCGGGAACCGTCACGCCAGATTTCGTCTTTTATAATCCATCGAAAGACACAAGCGAGAAATGTGGAAACATCTTCTATCTGGAGGGGAAAAACCAGGTTCCCGTGGGATCGCTCATCCCCGGAGATATCGCCGCCCTCGCCAAATTGAAAGAGACATCCACCGGCGATACCATCTGCGACCCGAAGGCTCCAATCATCTATCCGCCGGTCCCACTCATAACCCCTGTGGTTCATTACTCTGTTTCGGCAAAGGCGAAGGGGGATGAAGAAAAAATACACGCCTCGCTCAACCGACTGATCGATGAAGATCACACCTTGGCAATACACCGTGATCCTCAGACGGGAGAGACAATCCTTTCCGGTGTCGGGCAGGTGCACATCGATATAACCGTTGAAAAACTGAAGCGCAAATTCGGGGTTGACGTTGCCCTCAAGCAGCCGAAGGTCCCTTACCGAGAAACCATTAAGGGGAAAACAAGGGTTCAGGGCAAGTACAAGAAACAGTCGGGAGGCAAAGGACAGTATGGCGATACCTGGCTCGAGATTGAACCTCTCCCGAGTGGAGGCGGATTCGAGTTCGTGGACGCGATCGTCGGCGGCGTGGTCCCCAAAACGTACATACCGGCGGTGGAAAAGGGGATCGTGGAAGCAATGGCCGAAGGGATCCTGGCCGGGTACCCCATTGTCGACGTCAAAGTTTCCCTTGTGGACGGGTCATATCATACCGTCGACTCATCCGAAATGGCCTTCAAGATAGCGGGTTCCATGGGGTTCAAGAAGGGATTTCAAGAATGTCGCCCCACCCTTCTGGAACCAATCGTCGACATCAAGATCGAGATTCCCGACGAGTACATGGGCGACGTGATCGGGGATCTCAACAGCAGGCGGGGCCGCGTTCTCGGCATGGACAAAGAGGGGAACAACCAGATCATCAAGGGGCAGGTTCCCCTGGCCGAAATTCTCTCCTATGCCCCCGATCTGACATCGATCACCAGCGGAAGAGGGACGTTTTCCTACGAGATCACCCGTTACGATGAGGTCCCCGCGCACCTCCAGGAAAAGGTCATCGCCGAAACCAAAAAGGAAGAAGCGTAACATTCTCGAATTGCTGCTTACTGATTTTGGAAGAGGAGAACCGTTGATCACGGGCGGCGTCATAACGGTCAGCGACAAAGGCTCACGCGGCGAGAGAGAGGACCTCAGCGGCAGGGATGTCATCAGCATTCTGGCCGATCTTCCCATCAGGATTGACGCCTACGAAATAATCCCGGATGAAAAAGAGGCCATCCGGGATAAAATACGGGAGTATGCCGACAGAAAACATCTGGACTTGGTGGTAACCACCGGCGGAACGGGGGTCAGCCCCCGGGATGTAACCCCCGACGCGACCCTGGAGATATTGGAGAAAGAACTTCCGGGAATGGCGGAAGCGATGCGAAGGAAGAGCATGGAGAATACGCCCCATGCCATGATATCACGGGCTGTAGCGGGGATACGCGGTCAATGCCTCATCATCAACCTGCCCGGAAGTCCGAAAGGAGCCCGGGAGAATCTGGAAGTTATTCTCCCGGCCCTGAAACACGCCATAGAAAAGATAAAGGGTGATCCATCGGATTGCGGCAGTTAGAACCTTCCCTACCTGTGTCAGGGATTCCATTTGTCGGCCGGGTCCCCAGTGTTCGCTTCCTGAACGGGAGCTATCTTCTCAACGGGCACCTTCTGCTTCAGCACCTTGATCTGTTTCTTAAGCCGCTTCACCTCCCCTGAAAGCCGAAACCGCTCAACAATCCCCATAAAACCGGCAAATATGATTCCCACGCCGAAGGAAATGAAAATCAACAGATAGGTGGGCACATTTACATCTATGAATTCATAATAACCAAGATGGACCGGTTCGGTATTCGCCAATGAAAAAGTAATAATAAAGAGCACAACGAGCGTGAAGATAATGGTATACAAGAGCTTCATTCTATCCCTCCTCTCCCCTTAGAAAGTACGGCAGTAATATATTCCGGGTTGTCGCGAGATCCTCCGGAATCACTCTGACCTCTCCCAGGACTGTGGAAAAGTTGGTGTCGCCCAGCCACCGGGGGACAACGTGGATGTGCAGGTGGTCATCGACGCCGGCACCGGCCACCCTTCCCAGGTTCATTCCTATGTTGAACCCTTCAGGCTTGAAAGCTTTTTTCAGGTTTTTTACACACGCCGCCGTCAGCTCCATCATCTCGATCTTTTCTTTCATCTGCAATTCTTCTATAGCACCCACATGTCTGAACGGGGTCACGAGCAGATGACCTGACGTATAGGGATACTTGTTCATGATGACATAACAGTCGGTCCCCTCGTACAGCACGAGATCCTGTTCCCTGGCGGATTCCCTGCAAAAGATACAGCCATTCGGCTTCTGGGCCTTAATAAATGCCATCCTTCCCGGCGCTATAATCGTGTCCATTGGCAGTAATTACGTCAATCCAGGGGTACGATCGTTCCCCTGATCTCCTTTCCGATATGGAGTATCCCCACGGAATTGTGCCGCGCGAATCTCCGATCGGTGGGTGAACCGGGATTGAAGAGAAGCACGCCATCCTTCACCTCATTCATGGCCCGGTGCGTATGGCCGTAAACGATACACGCGACATCATCAAATTCCCTGAGTATCTTATCCTCCAGACCTGGTGGAGACCCCCAGCCGTGTATCAGGCCTATCTTCCATCCTTCAATCTCCACCACCCGTTTTTGAGGAAAAACCGCCCGGACGGAATCTGGATCCATGTTACCACTGACAGCGTATATCTGTTTCCCCTTGAAAACATCAAGGACGGCAAGATCGACGATATCCCCGGCATGGAAAATAATGTCGGCGGAATCGAAATGATCCGCCACGACCTGTTCCAGCCTGTCGTCGTAAAGATTCAGATGAGTATCCGAAATAACGCCTATCTTCATAACCCGCAATGGCGAATTTTCTATTATATCCATGGCAAAAAGACAAGTGTTATTTTGTAACTCCCCCGCGCTCCAGCTTTTGGTTTGACATTTGAGCGGCCCGCGGCTACTATCCCCAAACACAAATAGCATCGAAGGACCGGTCATGATCGAAAAAACGCTGGAAAAGATAGCGGAAAAGATTCTCGCCCTTGACGAGGCATCCCTCACCAGTCTGTGGGATACATACAAGACAAAGCTGGAGCAGTTCGACTCCACGAGGGAATGGGAACGGGCCGCTATTATCTTTTTCATCATCAATTCGGTGAAAGTGAAAAACAGCATCTTCAACAAGCAGATTATGGAGAGAAAAGGCGAAAGAGCTGAAACCCGGAAATCTCCCGTGAACATCCCCTACCTCAAGCGAATAAAGTAATGGAAGAACAGGCCGCCCTGAAGAGAATTGAAGAACTTCGGAACCTGATACATCATCACAACAGGCGGTACTACCAGCTCGATAACCCAGAGATATCAGACGCGGAATACGATGCCCTCATGCGGGAGCTGGCCGCTCTCGAGGAACTCCTCGCCAACCGCATCGACCTCAGCGCATCCCCCACTCAGCGTGTCGGTGCGCCCCCCCTGGAGAAGTTCGACACCATCCCCCACCGATCCCCCATGCTGAGCCTCGCCAACGCTCTTTCCGAAGAGGAGATTCGGGCGTTCGACGAGCGGATCAAGCGTTTTCTGGGAACTGAAGAGGAGATATCATACGTGGTCGAACCGAAGCTCGACGGCATCGGGGTCAATCTGGTGTACGAGAGAGGGATCTTCAGATGGGGGGCCACCCGGGGGGATGGAACCATCGGAGAGGATATTACCCGCAATCTCAAGACGATCCGGGAAATACCTCTGGAAATGCGCAGATCAGGCCCCGCGCCGATCCCCGAACTGATCGAGATCCGCGGTGAGGTGTACATACGAACCGATGCCTTCAGGAAGCTCAACCGGCAACGGATGGAAGACGGCGACAACCCCTTTGCCAACCCCCGGAACGCCGCCGCGGGCTCGCTCCGCCAGCTCGATTCACGGATCACCGCGGGGCGACCCCTTGCTATTTTCTGCTACGCCATGGGGTTCGCCGGGGGGGCCTCCTTCCCCTCACACTGGGACTTTTTGCAGGCCCTTTCCGGGTGGGGATTTCCGGTCAACGACCACATACGGAGAGCCCGGAACATAGATGCGTGCGTCGACTATTATCGGGAGATGGCCGCCCGGCGCGAACAGCTCCCCTACGAAATAGACGGCACGGTTATCAAGGTCGACTCAACCGATATGCGGGATCGTCTGGGGGCCGTATCGCGAAGCCCCCGGTGGGCCATCGCCTGCAAGTTTGCCGCAACACAGGCAACCACCATCATTGAAGATATCATTATCCAGGTAGGACGGACCGGTGTGTTGACTCCCGTGGCGCAGATGAAACCGGTCCGCGTCGCCGGAGTCATGGTCAGCCGCGCCACCCTGCACAATCAGGATGAAATCGACAAGAAACGAATCCACATCGGGGACACGGTTATCGTCCAGCGGGCCGGCGACGTCATCCCGGAGATCGTCAAGACAGTCGGGCCGTCCTCTCGTGAGAATGATCCTCCCTTCAGGATCCCCGATACCTGTCCTGTATGCGGCTCACGGGTCGTGCGCCTCGAAGGCGAAGTCGCGCACCGGTGCATCAATCTTGACTGCCCGGCGCAGATACGGGAACACTTGAAGCATTTCGTCTCCCGGGGCGGCATGGATATAGAAGGACTGGGGGAGAAACTAATAGCCCAGCTCCTCGACAGGGGAATCGTCAAAGATCCGGCCGATCTGTATGACCTGACCGCTGAGGAACTTGCGAATCTGGAAAGGATGGGTGTCCAATCCGCCGACAACGTGATGGCGTCACTGGAAAGATCGAAGACTCCGCCGCTGGAAAAGTTTCTCTTCGCCCTGGGGATCAGACACGTGGGCGAACATGTATCGAAGCTGCTGGCCCGGCGGTTCGGTACACTGGACGCCGTAATGAACGCCACCAGTGATGAACTGCTCGCCCTGAAGGAGATCGGTCCCGAGATTGCCGCGAGTATCACGAGCTTTTTCCGCGAGCCTTCCAACCGCCGGACCATAGTTCGGCTCAGGGAAGCCAAGGTCCGGCCGGTGGAGCAATCCGTCCCCTTGGGCGCCCTCTCGGGGAAAACCTTCGTCCTCACGGGGACCCTCGAACGGTTCCCGAGAAACAAGGCACAGGCGATGATCGAATCACTGGGAGGAGCCGTCTCATCGTCCGTGACGAAAAAGACCGATTATGTGATCGCCGGGGCATCCCCCGGCTCAAAACTGGATAAGGCCCGTCAGTTGGGAATCCTCGTTATGGACGAAGAGACATTTATGTCGATGTTGGGTCAGGAGTGAGAACAATGGAGCGTCATGTGGATACCGGCGAGCCAGATGATGCTTGCAAAACAGGGTTACGGCGGGTCCGCGTTTTCGTTTCGGGCAGGGTTCAGGGGGTGTTTTTCAGGGCTGAAACCCACCGGCAGGCGCTGAAACTGGGGCTTACGGGCTGGGCAAGGAATCTTGAGGACAGGAGGGTCGAGGCGGTTTTTGAAGGAGAAAAGGAGGCCGTCTCGGTAATGCTGGAATGGTGCGCAAAGGGACCGTCTCTCTCACGCGTTACGGGAGTGGAAATCGTGGAAGAGACGCCCGCGGGGGACCTCGAAGGGTTCAAAATCAAATACTGATAGCGGCCGGCCGCGCATACACACCACGCGTGGTATCGGCAAAAAGAAAGGATGGGATTATGAAAAAGGTATTGTGCGCGGTATTGTTTGTGCTGTTGTGTGCCTTCTCCGCCACGGCGGGGGAGTTGCGGGTGGGGGACGCCGCTTCCGACTGGTCCTTCCCGGACGCGGATAACCGGCTTTACACCATGGAAGACTGGGCGGGAAAGGTCCTCTTGGTCAATTACACCGATCCGGACGAAAAGGATATCAATGAACATTTCACGGAGGCGATGAAAAAGGCGAAAGATGACGGACTTCTCAAGGAAGCAACCTACGCGGGGATAGGAATTGCCGACTGCAAGTCATCGTGGAAACCGGATTCCCTCATCAGATCGTTCGGCGCCGCAAAGGCGGAAAAATATAAAACCGTCATTCTTTTTGATTATGACGCATCACTGAGGAACGCCTGGGGCCTCAAGAAAGACAGCGGAAACGCGATACTCCTGGATAAGAATCGCGTATGCCGGGCCATCGTTCGGGGTCGTGTTCCGGACGATCAGGTTGCACCGCTTGTCCAACTGGCAATCGAGCTTCAGAATCAGTAAGGCTCACCGATTCGCCAGAGTCTCCGTTAACCGGGTGAGACCGCCGGCGATATCGTTCCCCAGGTGGAAACGGACCACCCGCCTTCCGGCATGTTCCAGAGCCCTTCGATCCCCCGCGGCCTGGGCTTTTTTGAGAAGACCGAAGGTCATGGAGGAGATAGGTGATCCGGGGTTATCGGGGATGGGAACGTCCACCGCGTCATCCGCGGTGATCTGGACAAACAAGCCTTGCCCGCGGTCCCCCTTGTGCAACTGCCCGGTGGAATGGAGAAACCGGGGGCCATATCCGACCGTCACGGCGGCTTTGAACCGGTCTCGCACCCTCACGCGAAGGTGATCGAGGACTTGGTCTGTCTCCGAGTCCGGCTGCAGGTATGCCTGAAGCGCCACATACGCGCCGTCTCGCATTCCCTGCTCGACAAACGCACCGAGAACACTTCCGAAATCCTGAACGGCGGGACCTCCGAAGACCGTGATCTCCCCGTCGATCAGCGCCGCCTTTTCATCGAAAGGAAGACCCTGATTCTCCAGATACTCGTTCATCATGCGGCGGGCAAGCACCTTTGACGATTCGACATCGGGCTGATCGAATGGATTGATCCCCATGCGCCACCCGGCTACCGCAGTGGCCATCTCCCACAGAAAAAACTGTCCTCCCAGATCATAGCGATCTTCCAAGTTGATGGTGATCACCGGATGCCCTGCCCTCGCCAGATCGTCAAGTTCGGCTTCATTCTCCGTATCCCCTGCCAGGCGAAGATGAACGAAGAGGCGGTCGTTTCCATACACCTCCGGTAGACCCAAGGGCTCACCGACCACCGGAAGGATCCCCCGTCCCTCTTTCCCAGTGCTCTCGGCCAGAAGCTGCTCCCCCCAGTCGCCGAAGGATGCGAGCTCCTGGGAAGTGACGAGGGTCATCTTGTCTCTCCCCGTCATGGCCAGTTCGCCGAGGGTCGCCCCCAGCGCGGCCGCGTCACCGGCGGAGGATTCAGCATCGGATGCCATGCTGTTGGCTTTCTCCAGCAGAACATTCAGATCGATCCCCATGAGCGCTGCAGGGACCAGGCCGAAACAGGAAAGAGCGGAATAACGGCCCCCGATATGCGGGTCATTGAGAAAGGTGGCCCGGAACCCATGCTGTCCGGCCAGATCGGCCAGGGCACTCCCCGGATCGGTAATGGCGATGAAGTGTTCCCCTGCCCTTCCCTTACCGAGCGCATCGTCAACCCGGTTATAGAAGAACTTGAACAGGGAGAGTGTTTCCAGGGTTGTTCCCGATTTGGTCGAAACGATAAAGAGAGACTGAGAGGGATCACATTGCTCAGAGCGTGCCAGGACCGCCCCCGGATCGGTGCTGTCAAGAACCATGAGTTGCGGGTGCCCCGGTTGAGGAACAAATATCTTTCCCAGGACCTCGGGCGCAAGGCTTGATCCCCCCATCCCCAGGAGGAGCGCGTGCGTGTATCCATCCGCCCGCACCGCGTCGGCAAGTTCCATGAGTTGCGGTAGGTTCCCGGCCATCACCCCGGGTGAGTGCAGCCAGCCCAGGCGATTTTTTATCTCCACCGGGTTGGGATTCCAGACCGTATGGTCGTGGGCCCAGATCCGGCCGATGATTCTTTCCTCTTTCATGGCGGCCAGCGTCTGCTCTACGGCGCTCTCATATGATCCAAGCCTCCACGATATGGTTCGTCCACCCTCACTCGATCTCTTCTTATCTTCCATATGCTCACCTGTACTGTAAAATGCTACTGTTCTAATGCCTGGGCTGCCGCTCCGAAAAGGGCTACATCGGGATTCAGGATGACATGCACCGGTATCTTCTCCATAAGTTGAGTATAGCGTCCCTTGTCCCTGAATGATTCCATAAGGATTTCCTTCTGTAAAAAGGGGAGTATGCGGGGCGCGATTCCTCCCCCGATGTATACGCCCCCTGTGGCGAGGACCTTTAAGGCCAGATTCCCCGCCTCCGCGCCCAAGATGGAGACGAATTGCTCGAGCACCCTGGCGCACAGTTCGCACGGTCTTTCCTCGTCCAAGGCGGCGTTGACGATAACCGGAGTCCTGTCTCCCGCGGCCGACAGTTCTTTTGAAAGCCATGCCGGCTCTTCACCGTATCCTGAACGCTTCAGATATCCGTAAATATGCAAGATTCCCGGACCTGAGCATACCCGCTCATAGCTCACGTGTCCGAACTGCCCGGTCAGATACGTCGACAGATCTCGCTCCGGCAGGGATTTCGGGGCAAAATCGACGTGCCCCCCTTCGGAAGGAAAAGCTTTGTATCGCGCCGCGTCCCGGACAAGAAATGCCTCCCCCAGCCCAGTCCCGGGAGCGATAACTGCAATAGCGCCCCCTTTCACGGCCTTTCCTTTATTCAGCGCGAACAACTCCGACCCATCGAGGTGCAAAACACCGGCTGCCATCGTCTCGAGATCGTTCATGAAACAAACCGATGAGAACCCGAAGACCTCGGTCAGCCGGGCTTCTTCGACATGCCACGATAGATTTGTTGTCCTGACACCTCCCTCCCGGACGGGACCGGCTATTCCAAAAACAGCCCGGTCGATTGGGAGATCGGTTCCGGCAAGAAACTCCTCGATAATCACCTCCAGGGAAGAAAAATGAGGGCTCGAAAACGTCTTCCTGTCAAGGAGATCTCGTGGCCCCCGCTCCGGGGAGACACCGGCCAGGGTCGTTTTCGTTCCCCCTATATCGCCAACCAGAATGTTCGCCATTAGCTCATATCCTGTCCGCCCCAGCACGGAGCGGTTACGGGATTGCAATAATCCCCATGGAGTCGGTCCCCCCCGCCCTACCCGCGAACTTGCCCTCCGTCAGAACGACTCGATCCCCCTGCTGGACAAGTCCTGAGTCATCAAGAAGCTCTATTACCTGCCGGTACCACTCCGGCGTGCCAGTGTCGGTGATCATGGGAAAAACACCATATGAAAACCGCAGAAAATCGCAGATCTCCTCGTCCTTATTGCAGGCGATAATCCAGCCGTCAGGCTTGAGCCTTGAAACGCGGCGCGCCGTCATACCCGACGTGGTGGCCGTCAGAACGAAAGGGGCGTCCAGCGCTCGAACCGCCTCGAACACATTGAGCGAAATCGTGTCCGGAACGGTTATCCGGTGTTTGATCAACTCCCCCCTCAACTGCTCCTGGAGAAACACGGACGATCGTATCATATGCCGCTGCCGCTCCAGAGCGATGGCAATCCGCGCCATCATCTCCACCGTTTCGACGGGGTACCGGCCGATTGCCGTCTCCTCCGACATCATGACGGCATCGGTTCCGTCCAGGATGGCGTTGGCCACATCGGTCGCCTCGGCCCGGGTAGGACGGGGGCTGTCAACCATGGATTCCAGCATCTGCGTCGCCGTTATGACGGGGCGGCAGGCGAGGTTGGCTTTTCGAATCAACTGTTTCTGTACAATGGGGACTTCCTCGATTGGGATCTCCACCCCCAGATCGCCACGGGCAATCATGACGGCGTCGGTCACTTCAAGGATTTCATCGATATTCCGGACGGCGGATGCCCGTTCTATCTTGGCTACGATGTAGACCTCTTTCCCCTTTTCCCGGGCAAAGGCCCGTGCCCGAATGATATCGTCCGCCCGTTCCACGAAAGAGATGCCAAAGGTGGTAACATCCTCGGCGAGGGCGAAATCCATCAGTTCGAGATCCTGATCGGTGACGGGGTTTTCAAATATCTGAGCTCCGGGAAGATTGAGTCCTTTCCCGGAGAGAAGCGGCCCTCCCGTCGTCACGATGCACCGGACCTCAGCGTACCCGACCGCCACCACCTCCAGGGCGATAAACCCGTCATTCAGATAGATAACACTCCCCGGTGAAACACTTTCGGGAAGCCGCCGGTACGTAACGGGGATGATGGCCGGTGTGCCCGCAACATCCCTGGTGGTCAACGTAACTTCCGCTCCCTTCGTCAGAATCACGGGCTCCGTTTCCAGCGTGCCAATCCGTATCTTCGGGCCGGGAAGATCGACAAGAATGGGGCAGCGCCTGCCGAGCCCCTCCGCTATGGCTCGCAGGGAGGCAATGGTCTGCCGGTGCTCTTCCCTGGTGCCGTGGGAAAGATTGATCCGGGCGATGGTCATCCCCGCACGCAACATACGGGAAAGGACATCCTCCGACCGCGAGGCGGGACCGATCGTGCAGACTATCTTGGTCTTGTGTAACGGAAGCTGAACCTTCATAAAACAGCGGCGACCGACCATACATGCCCGGACGCGCCACGCCCCCTTTCATCTCCGGCGCCTCCAATGTACCACATTCCGGAGCGATCCAGAAAGTAAAACTTGTTTTCCCTTTGTGACTACGGGCTGGCAGTCAAATCCGTTTTCCGATATACAAAAAGGGACAGCAATTCGGAGCACCCTACGCCACAGGGGGTTTTCCGTCGAACGTCATCGTGAATCAAGCACGTACATCAACCAAGGAAAGGAGAACGGAAATGGCGATTACAGTTGGAACAAGGGCGCCGGCCTTTACCCTGAAGGACAATCGGGGAAAAGAGGTGAGCCTCTCTGATTTCACGGGGAAACGAGTCCTCCTTTCGTGGCACCCCCTTGCCTGGACGGGGGTGTGTTCCGAGCAGATGAAGGCGCTCGAGGCGCACAAGGACGTCTTGGCCGGTCTGAATACCGTGGCCCTGGGGATCAGCGTGGACAGTGTTCCGTGCAAAAACGCCTGGGCCAAGGAACTGAAGATAGCGGAGACGCGGCTGCTGTCCGATTTCTGGCCCCATGGAGGGGTGGCTAAGCGGTACGGCATATTCCGTGAGAAAGAGGGGTTCTCCGAGCGGAGCACCATCGTTGTGGGCGAGAGCGGCACGGTGACGTGGGTCAAACTCTACGACGTTCCGCAGCTTCCGGACATCGAAGAAATCATCGCTTTTCTGGGTAAGCAGGGGTAATCATCGGTCGGAGATCTCCGGCGCTTATGGAATGAGGGTGAGCGATCCCTCGCTGATTTCGAGCCGCATCAGATCCTCGGCGAGCAGGAGACTGCCGCTGTACGTCTTCCTGCACTGGGCCTCCACATCGACCTCCTCGCACTCGGGATAGAAATGGGTCAGGATAAGATTTTTGACCCGCGCCTCCGTGGCGATCTTCCCCGCCAGCGAGGGGGTCAGGTGGCCATCGGTCTTCAATTCATCCGGAAGCGCCGACTCGCAGATGAGCAGATCAGCCTCCGTGGCGAGCCGCACCGCGTTTTTACAGTAATCGGTGTCTCCGGTATACACCACAGAGGTCCCGTCAGGCATAACAAGCCGGTAGCCGATGCTGCTTTCGATATGCGCCATGGGAAGGGTAAATATATCGGCACACTCGAGCTGCACGCAATCCTCCCGCCCATGACTCATTTCGATAATATCGACAATCCCTTCCTCCAGTTCGATCCACCGCCCGTAGGCATCCTTCAGTCGTTCATAAAAGACGGCAAAGCCCTCAGCGGCCGTAATTGTGAGACCCCGCTGTCTCTGGCGTTCCTCCGGATACTTGCTCGCGAAGAGAAATGAGACCAGTTCACCGGTGTGATCCGGATGAAAGTGACTGAAAAAAAGATGAGTTATCTCATCTTTTGTGACCCCCGCTTCGAGGAGGCGCCGCATCGTGCCAGCCCCCATGTCGAAGAGGAGTTTAGAGGCCCCGACTTCGACGAGCACGGAGCAGGAACTGCGCCTGAGGGAAGGGACACAGGTTCCCGATCCCAGTATGGTGACCGTGATGGTCTCCATGTCAATCACCGAATATGATCGGACATATATTACTCACACCCTTAAAATAAGTATCTTGCGGTTTGATAACCAGCCTTGCAAAATAATAGACAAGTCTGATTTGTTGATAAGTTAAGTAATTTTATAATTCTAAATGCCCATGTTCATCATATTTAAATTGCTCAAAATATGTGACCTCCCAATAATAACCATCCGGATCAGAAAAATAGCCATGGAAACCTCCCCAAAAAACATCTTGGGCCGGTTTAATAATTT
>CAZAST010000023.1:15806-18241 GCA_964487805.1 uncultured Syntrophaceae bacterium | reverse complement strand
GATGCGGGGCCTGCATCGACCTGTGCCCCTACCAAAAATCGCACCGCGGGAAAACGGCGGTGCTCTTCCCCTGCGTCGTGGACGAGGGGCGGTGTTTCGCTTACTGCCCCAAGGTAGAGGTCGATCTCGACATGGTTTCGAGGCACCTGTTCGGCAAACCCTATGACGGCGATCCTCTTGGATCATATCAATCCATCAGCGCGGCGCGGGCCGGCGACCGGCTGAAGAATGTGGCCTCCCAGGCCGGGGGGACCGTCTCCGCCCTCATGTATTTCGCCCTTGAGAAGGGATATGTAAGCGGCGCGGTCCTGACCGACCGGAGGGGTCTCCTCCCCGTTCCCCGTTTTGTCTCCGACGCGCAGGACGTTCTTACATGCAGTACTTCGAAATACACCGCGGCACCGACCCTTTCCGCGGTAAATCAGGTGGTCGGGCAGGGATACCGGAATCTCGGTTTTGTCGGCACCCCCTGTCAGGTCCTGGCCTCGGCCCTGATGCGGCTGAATCCTCTCCGGGATGATGATTTTGTCGATCCCTTCGGACTGGTGGTGGGACTGTTCTGTACCTGGGCCATCGATTTCAGGCTTTTCGAGCCTTTCCTCGCCGGGCGGATCAAGATCGATCGGATCAGGAAGATCGACATCCCCCTCCCGCCCTCGGAGATTATGGAAGTATTCGGGGATAATGGAACAAAACTGGAGATCCCCCTGGACGAAATCCGTGGGATTGTCCCCAACGGATGTTCATACTGTATCGATATGACTTCCGAATTTTCAGACCTCTCGGTCGGGGTCATGGAGAGACGCCCCGACATGAACACCCTGATCGTCAGAACGGACCGGGGAAGAAGGATCGTCGAGAAGGCCGCGGCGGAAGGATTCCTGACCCTTTCTGCGCTGCCGGAGGAAAGCCTCGAACATCTGATCTGGGCCGCGGGAAACAAGAAAAAACGGGGCCTCTCCAAGGCACAAAGTGAAGGGATGATCAACACGCAGGGTGATGAAACAAAATCCTATCTGAGGATCGGCGCTGAGGTCCTCGAACGGTTGACCGCATAGGGAGAGAGGGACGATGTCCTATTTGACAGACGAGAAAGAAGGCGCTTCCTGCCTGGTGATGGGAAACGAAGCGATCGTCCGGGGCGCCCTGGAGGCGGGCGTCAATGTCGCCAGCGGATATCCCGGCACGCCCTCATCGGAGATTATCGAAAGCCTGTCGAAGGTAGCCCGGGAGCGCGACCTCTACGTGGAGTGGTCCGTCAACGAAAAAGTGGCCCTCGAAGTGGCGGCGGCGGCATCCTTCGCCCGGCTGCGGGCGATCTGCGCCATGAAACAGAATGGCGTGAACGTGGCGTCCGATTTCCTGCTCCACCTCGTCGGTTCGGGGACCAGAGGAGGATTCGTTCTGGTCACCTGCGACGATCCGGGAGCCCTGTCCAGCGTCAACGAGGGAGAATCCCGCTACTTTGCGCGGCTCATGGAAATTCCCCTTCTCGAGCCGGGGACCTTCCAGGAAGCCAAGGACATGACGAAGTGGGCCTTCGATCTTTCGGAGGAACTCAGGCAGATCGTGGTCGTCAGGAGCGTGACCCGCATGTCTCACGCCAGCGGGAATATAACCTATGGGAAACTCTCCCCCGAAAAACGAAAGGCCGAATTCAGATTTGACGGGTTTGCCCTCGATCCCGACGAGGGGATCGTCATCAGCTCCCCCGTGGCCTGGAAACATCAGCAGCAGCAGGAAAAGATCAGAAAGGCGCGGGAGATTTTCGAGAACTGCCCCTTCAACACCTACGAGGGGCCGGAAAAGCCGGACCTTCTCCTTATCACCAGCAGCGCCTGCTATCTCTACAGCAGGGAGGCGGTAAACGTCCTCGGCGTGGGAGACCGCGTGGGCCTTCTCAAGATGGGAACAACCTGGCCCCTCCCGCCCACATTGATGGAACGGCACCTCTCGCAGGCGGACAGGATCCTGATCGTGGAAGAAGTCCTCCCCTTCCTGGAGGAGAATGTGAAAATCCTGGCCGCCGAGCGGGCCGCCCGGATCGGCGCCAAGACCTTCTACGGAAAGAATGACGGAACCATTCCCATGACGGGGGAGATGAACCCCGATCTGGTCATCGCCGCCCTGAGCTCCGTCCTGGGAATCGACTACACGCCGGTCCCGGAAGAATACGACCGGGAAGCGCAGTCCTCCGTCATCGCGCGCGCGCCGAACCGGGAACAGGTTTTCTGTCCCGGCTGTCCGCACCGGGCGTCCTTCTTCAGCATTCACAACGCCCTCGAAATGGACGGCAGGCAGGGGTTCGTCTGCGGCGACATCGGCTGTTACACCATGGCCATCGGCTCGACCGGATTCAATACCCTCAAAACGCTGCACTCCATGGGGTCGGGCGCCGGAATCGCCGGCGGTTTTGGAAAACTGGGGCAGTTCGG
>CAZAST010000023.1:0-15796 GCA_964487805.1 uncultured Syntrophaceae bacterium | reverse complement strand
CACGCGGTCATCCCCGCACTCGTCAACGCCGTCCACAACCGGTCGAATATCACGCTCGTGGTACTGGACAACAGCGGCACGGCCATGACGGGATTCCAGCCCCACCCGGGTATTGATCACAATGTCCTCGGCGAGGAGGTTCCGTCCATCGATGTCGCTAAAATATGCGAGGCAATCGGCGCCCGCGTCGAGATCAGGGATCCCTTCGATCTGGAGGGAACCCGGGAGACCCTGAGCGAGCTGATCGAAGACACACGCGGCGTCAAGGTGCTGATCATGCGCAAGGCCTGCGCCCTCAGCCCCCAGAGAAAGAATAAAAAGGATTACACCGTCCACGTGGACCAGACCATCTGCATCGGAGAGGAATGCGGCTGCGGCCGCCTCTGCACACGCATATTCGGCTGTCCCGGCCTCATCTGGAACGGGGAAAAAGGGAAGGCCGAGATCGACGAGGTGATCTGCGTGGGGTGCGGCGTCTGCGCCGATATCTGCCCGCAGGGAGCGATCAAACGGGAGGAGGTGGCCTGAGCGATGACTGCGTACCGATTACCCAAAGACCCCTATAATATTATCATTACCGGCGTGGGCGGCCAGGGGAACGTCATGGCCTCCCGCGTCTTCTCAAACATGCTGGTGCACAAAGGGTTCTTCGTCACCATTGGGGAGACCTTCGGCGCCTCGCAGCGGGGCGGCTCGGTGATGAGCCACATACGGGTGTCCTCCGAATCGAGTTGGAGCCCCCAGGTGCCCAAAGGAAAGGCAGACGTGGTGGCCACCCTCGAACCGATCGAGGCGATCCGCGTGCTGGCCGGGTACGGAAATCCCGCGGTGAAGGTCCTCACGAACACTCGCGCCGTCTACCCCGCCGGAGTCATTGCCGGAAGGCTCTCCTATCCGACCCTTGACGAAATCAGGGAAACGCTGAGAAAACTCTCAGCCCGCGCCTGGTTCATCAACGCCACGGATGAGGCCGTCAAGCTGGGGAACGCCATCCTGGGGAACATCATTATGATCGGCGCCCTCTCGTCCGTGGGAGACCTTCCCGTGGGCCGGGAGGACTTCAAGGCAGCTCTTTCCCGAACCCTCCCCGCGGAGAAAATGGCCGACAATCTTAAGGCCTTCGACCTGGGGACGCAGATGATGAAGCAGCAGAGTTAGGTTTGACTTGAAAAAAAGGATACAAGCCGGAGACGTAGCAATCGCTCCTTCCGGCTTTCTTATGATGATACTCAGCACCCCTTGAATCGGGGTTTTCTTCTTTCCCTGAACGCGTCCGTGCTCTCTTTCATGTCCTCACTCTGCTTTGCTTCCGCCTGGAGCCTCCGGCACTCTTCGATAATCTCCGCAGCCGGGAGTTCATGTTCCGCGATTTTATTCAGAATCCGCTTTGTACCCCGGAGAGACAGGGGTGCGTTTTCCAGTAATTCATTTGCCAGATCGCGGGTAAATCTCTCCAGCTGATCATTCTCCACCACGTAATTCACAAGACCCATCTCCCGGCATCTCCGGCTGTCACAGGTGCGGCCGGTGAGAAACATCTCGAGGGTGTGACTGAAGCCGATAACCTTGAGAAACAATCGATAGATATTGAGCGAAGCCACAGCACCCCGTTTGGCGACACTCATTTCCATCCCCACATTTTGCGCGGCAACGCGGATATCGCAGCCTGCCGCGAGGGCGCAACCCGCCCCGTAGGCATACCCGCTCATCATTGCTATCACCGGATACGGAAAGGCCTGGATGGATTCGATGGCACGGAAGAGGAGATCCTCCCCTGCCGCGGGATCTTCTGAAACAGGGACCGTGCCGGCGGGGAGAGAGGCAATATCAAGCCCCGCTGAAAAAGCGGCATCTCCCGATCCACGGATCACGACCACACGCGTCATATTATCTTCCGAGAGCGCTCTCATGGTCTCGGAAATCTTGCGCAGACACTCCGGGGAAAGGGCATTACGTTTTTCCGGGCGGTTAATCGTCAGGGTGCACAGAGCACCTTCCCTGCTGACGAGCAACGAGTTATCTTGCGACACACGCGGTCTCCTTATCTATTGTTTTCAGACATCCCGATTCATATAAACGAAGCATCCCCGCTCCGGCAGTCCCATCTGAAAGGACTGCCCCATTCGCGGGGATTTTCCCGGAATGTATTTCACAGGGATAGGGGCGCTGTCAAAGGGATTCTGGTTTCTCTCTGCCTGGCAAAGAAGGGCCGCACAGGGAGATATGCGGCGCAGCCGTTTCTGCCGTCTTCATTCTTACTTTAGCCCGGCCTTGACGAGTTCCAGGATTCGCTCCATGGCGTCGCCGGCGCCGGTGTGCAGAACAACTGTCGCCTCGTCATCCATCGGTGTGGGATCATTATTGATAATGGCCAGTTTTGCCCCGCTCCGGACCGCGTAGATGGGCATGTACGCGGCGGGATAGACGACCAGCGACGAACCGATGACGATGCACAGGTCGCACCGGCGTGACCGTTCCTCCGCCTCGCGCGTCTCCTCCTCGGGCATGGCCTGCCCGAAGGAGATAGTCGCCGCTTTCATGATCCCCCCGCAGGCATCGCACATGGGTATCTCCACGCCGTCCTCGAGCCATCCCTCGATCTCCTCGCGGGTCCAGCGTTTTTTGCAGTCCAGGCAGATGACGTACCGCGTCGTCCCGTGGAGCTCGATCACCCGATCGGGGGAATTGCCCGCAAGCTGGTGCAGGCCGTCGATATTCTGGGTGATGACGCAGTCCAGCTTCCCCAGCTTTTCAAGCTCGGCCACGGCATAGTGAGCCCGGTTCGGCTGCACCTTCGTCCAGGGGATAGCGCGGAAGAACTGCCAGGCGCGTCGGCGCGCCTCGATATCGCCGATGAATTTCTGAAAGGTGAACTCGCGGGGGTCGTATTTCGTCCACACCCCGCCGGGGGAACGAAAATCAGGAATGCCCGACTCAGTGCTGATTCCCGCCCCGGTAAACACCACAACAGTCCGCGCCTTCAGAATCAGATCGGCAATCTCTCTAACTTTCCGTTCGAACAGTTCCTTTTCCATCTCCACAGCCCCCTTCCCTCACGCGCTTTGAGTATTTTCTTGTTCGCACATTGCCACCGTTTCTGTCAACATCGGGATGCACGCAGCGATTCCTCAGAACAGGGAACGGAAATAAGGGGTTGAGAAATAACCGGCAAGAGACTATATATTGAATAGTTAACGAAATCCCCGGCTTCATCGTACTTTGGAATTCATATGGGAAACAGCTTTAAAAAATGGAGTGGTAACCCTCAGTGGCGGAGATATACAGGAACTACGAACAACTTGTTAGGGAAAAGCACGAAGGAATGCGAATTACGAAATCTCAGTTGGTAAACCAAGCAGGAAACTGGGGACGTCACATTGTCATAGTGGGTGCCGGGGCAAGTGTCGCAGCGTTCCCTCACGGTGACGCCTACGGGAAACGACTGCCGACAATGGATAACTTGATTGATATGCTTGGTTTGGAACCAGTATTGAAGAGAGGAGGTGTCAATGATACTCGGCGCAACTTTGAAACCGTCTATACAGAGCTGTATCAGATTGATCCTGGATTGCCAGTCCTAAAAGAAGTTGAGGAGATCATATACACCTATTTCAGCAACCTAAAACTCCCGGAAACACCAACCTTGTATGACCATTTATTACTCTCTCTTAGGCCTAAGGATGTGATTGCAACGTTTAACTGGGACCCATTCCTCTTCGACGCTTGGAATCGGATTAAAGATAGTGTGCCAGTCCCGCAGATTGTCCATCTTCACGGCAATGTCCGTCTGGCTTACTGTCCAGACCACCCAGTTTACGGTGCACACGGTATGTATTGTCCAACATGTGACAAGAAACTTACTCCCTCTCGACTGCTGTACCCCGTGGCAATGAAAGATTATGCTAACGATCCCTTTATCAAAACGGAATGGGAAGTTCTAAAAAAGGCACTAAGTCAGGCCAAGACGCTGACAATTTTTGGTTACGGTGCTCCGAGCACCGATAAGGAGGCAGTTGATATTCTCAATGATGCCTGGGACAAGGCTAATCGCTTAATCGGAAGCAGTGGAAACCATTCATCGTAAGAACGTATCTTGATTGCCCCAGAAACTTCTATGAGTCACGTTTGTCGTCTTATCCCAGAAGGACCTGCGAAGCCTTACTAGATCAGACTTTCTATGGTCAATGGGTCGAGGAAAACCCTATGCCAGTAAATGTTGGATTTTACGAATTGTTGACCTGGGTAAAACCATTAGTTGAGGGAGAGAAGAATATTGGAAAGGCCAAGGATCAAGGAGATATGACGGCCAGATGAATAGCTTCGCGACCCTATCAAAGCAAAGGTGGCGTTTCCAATCACTCAAGCTGACCGTAGAATTTCGGTCTGTGATTTTTTGACAGAGTTTTGGCCCCGGCAGGTTATTTCCGGCGTTATTCTCCTTCTCACTTTTCATGTCCACAGGAGGACTCATGACATACAACTTCAGAAATCTTGTTTTCGAGGGGGGCGGCGTCAATGGTATCGCCTATCTCGGCGCGCTGGAGGTGCTTGAAGAGAGGGGCATCCTGACCGACATCGAGCGGATCGGCGGGACATCGGCGGGGGCGTGCTGGATAACTACCCCATCAAGCTGTTCGACCGGAAGAAATACCTGAAACGGGGATCGAAGAACTACGCCGAGCCTGAGTATTACAAAAGAATAAACCGTTCCGCGGAGAGAAGGGAGCGGCCCATATCGAAGTACGTTCTGAACAAGGAGACGCTGGGTTTCCGGTTCGACACGAAAAGCGAGATCGCCATGTTCCGCGACCACGCGGAGCCACAGCGTCGGAAGATAGATGATTTCTTCGACTACTCCTGGGCGCTCATCCATACCCTTCTGGAAGCCCAGCTCAGCTACCACCTGCACGGCGATGACTGGGTGCGAACCATCTACATCGACTCTCTCGGCGTGAAGACAACGGAGTTTGATCTCTCCGACGAGAACAAGAAGGCCCTGGTCACGTCCGGAAAGAACTGTACCCTCTCGTACTTTGAGTGGTACGACACGGAACATCCCTGAGAGCAAGAGCGAAGCGTGTCCCGATTATCGCCCGCGGAAAGTCCTCGCCCTCCGGGCAAGGAAAGGGCGATCGGGAATCCCGCCTTTTATAATGCGGGAATAATCGCCCTACCCACCCCCGCAAAAAGGTCCCCGGTTATGTGACATGACCGGGGATTTTTTATGTCCACCGTCCCCCTCATGGGGAGAATCCGGCTCAGTCCCCAATCGCCTTTGTAAAAGCATCTTACGCCGTTTTTTCCCCCGGCAAACCCCTCGAATGTAAAAAAACCGCCTAAAACCTCCTGAAAACACTGAAAAATCCTACTTTAGTAGTATTTACAATACCCTGCCCACCTGCCATCCTGCGTGCCAAGAAAAGAGATCATCTCACCGCCATCAGAGACCAGGCACAAGAAAGCACGCCCGGACACGATGGGGTGAGAATCGTTTTTTTGAAAGGAGCGAAATCATGGAAAATAAATTTTTTGGCGTACGGCAGGTAATCTCGGTTTTATCGATGTTTCTCTGTATCCTTCTTATTCTTTGCGTTCCTCACACGGCATCGGCCACCTACACCCAGCTGAAAATCATGGACTGGGATGTCATGAGCGTTCAATATGAACATCCGTCCGGTTCATACGTTTCGAACTACGCGGGGGAATTTGCCGTTTCCTTCTTTGATTCCGACACGGGGTGGAGTGAACCCCTTGCGGCCTTTTGCGCAGATCTCGATTCGACGATCAACAAGGGAGTTGTTTACAATATGACCCAGGTGAGCGTCGATGATGCCAGGCTCGCGTGGCTGATGAACGAATACGCTCCGACGGAATCGACGACCGCCGGCGCCGCCCTCCAGGCGAGTCTCTGGGAAACCCTCTATGGAGACGATTTTCAACTGATCGGTCCCAGTACGGTCCGGAATCTCTCAAACCAGTATCTTGCCGCTCTGGGTGAAGTAACAGAGTTTTCACCTTTGCTGCTGGAACGTTTCTCCATCGCGTCCATCGACGGACATCAGAACCTTATTTTTCGAAGCCAGGGCGGGGACGCCCCCGTACCGGAACCGGCAACCATGCTTCTCCTCGGCGCCGGTCTCCTCGGATTGGCAGGGGCGGGAAGAAAGAAACGCGGGAAATAAGCAGCCGCGCATTGCGTGAAGCGGCCCCGGCGATACTCCTGACAGGGAGGCCGGGGCCTTTGTCGTGAAGCCGGGGCAGACATCCCTCGACCGTGCCAGTTGAGACGGTTAGAAAGGCGGATGAACGGTCATGAAGGTAAAAACCCCCATCCCGTTGGCCTCCGGTTTCGTCGGTTCGCCGTTGATCACCCGGATCATCAGATCGATCATCTCGTCTTTCAGCGCATTCAGCGGCTTTCCTTCCACCAGGTCCCCGGCGTTGATGTCCATATCGTCTTTCATGGCTCCGTACAGGCGACTGTTGCTCGCTACTTTGATGACGGGAATGGTGGAAAATCCGGCCGGCGTACCTCTGCCCGTAGAGAAAAGCATCAACTGGGACCCGCTCGCCGCGAATCCCGCCATGGAATCGGCATCGTACCCCGGCCCATCCTGCAGAATCAGTCCCTTTTCCGTAGGGACGGCGCCGTAGTCCACCACCTCGTTGATCGTCCCGGTTCCGCCTTTGACGATGCATCCCATCGATTTTTCAGCGATGGTGCTCATTCCTCCGTCCATGTTCCCCGGCGTAATCACCATGGCTGCCAGATCCCCCATGGTTTGGCGGTTCAGTTCGTCGGCCCGGTCCACCATCTCCGTGATCCGCTCCGCCACCGCCGGACTCTTCGCCCGGCGCGCCAGGATGTGGGCCGTCCCGATCATCTCCGTGTTCTCGCCGAACATGACCGCGGCTCCCCGATCCACCAGCCAGTCCGATACGGCCCCCATGACAACATTGGCGGTCACGCCCGACATGGCGTCGGACCCGCCGCATTCGATGGAAAGAAGAAGGTCGGCCCATGAGATGGGCTCTCGATGCTGGTTCTTCAACTCCTCCCCGTAGCGGCGCGCAGTTTCGATCCCTTTCTCCGCCGTCCTGAGCGAGCCGCCATCGTCCTGGACATTGAGGATGGTCAGGGGTTTGCCGAGCCCTTCCAGATGCGGCGCCAGGGCCCGGACATTCGACACCTCGCATCCCAGGCCGATCAGAACGGCGGCTCCGACGTTGGGATTCCGTATCATCCCCGAAAGGACCCGAAAGAGGATTTCCATATCGCGCGGATTGCCCCGGCCGCACCCGTGGCCGTGGGTAACACAGACCGCCTCGGGAACCTCGCGCCACACGCGGTTAACGACGCCGTTGACGCAGGAAACGGCGGGGATCACCAAGACGTGATTCCGAATCCCCGCCCGGCCCTCGCTCCGGCGATATCCGGTTATTTCCCTTATTTTTTCCATCGATCCCGTTCCAAGTTATGGGTGTGCACCCAGGCGCCGCGGGCGATATCCCGCGAGCTGACCCCAACCGTCTCGCCGTATTTGATAATCTCCTCCCCCGCGGCTATGTCGCGAAGGGCGATCTTGTGGCTCGCCGGGATAGCTTCTCCGGCGATCAGCCCTTCAACACCGGCACAGAGGATCTTCTCCCCCGCAGCAAGGTCGCGCAGCGCCACGGCCACGTTGTCCCGTTCGTTGATAATCAGCACGGTATCGCGCATGGCATTCATCATTCTCCCGGTCTTTTCATGTACTGCATGGTGCCGTCCTGGATCACGGCAACCCGGGCGCCTCCGGGATAATCCTCCTCAAGGATGGCGAGCGCCTCCGGCCAGGTCTTTACAATGGTCGCGTCGTCGATGTGGCAGATCAGATCGAGCATCGTCCGGTCGGGGTGGGGGGCCATGACGAGAAGCCGCTTTATGGTCTTCTGTGTCACCCCTTTCCCCCGGATCTTGGGTTGGAAGTGACGGCCGCCGTAGTCGGTTCCCCAGCCGCGCATGACGTAGTGGTAGACCTGCCCCTCCGGGGCGTCGGCGATGAGAACTGCGGTACCCGAACCATCGGATTTCAATGCCATCAATGACATGATCCGCGCGATTGCCGACTCGTTGGCCTTTCCGTAGGCATTGGAGACCGCAATATCGTACCCCGTGGCATGGGGGATGCCGTAATGCTCCTTTCCCTCATCTCCTCCCGTCTGGTGGGTCGCCCGGAACGGCCCGGAGTAAAGACTGGCGATCTCCCCCCGGCGGTTGATCAGACAGTCTATCTTGAAGTCCAGCCCCGCCATGTCTCCGGCGGCGTCGCATTCGGCACGCATGATGTTTCCGTCAAAATTCCCCAGTCCCACCCGGTTCCTGTCGCGGTACATCTGGTTGTGGAACTGGTTGATTGACTCGATGCCGGCGATGCCGGGGAGAATGATCTTCGCGCCTCCGCCGAATCCCACGTGGACATGGGCGGTGATGCACCCGATGCCGATCCGAAGGTCGCAGTTCATGTATTCACGATTGAGCCAGACTTCCACCCCCGTGGGCGTGCGCCCCACCCGGACGTTGTTCTGAAAGGGGTCGTGGTTGTAAACCGCGTAGTTCTCCACGATATGATCCCCCAGTTTCTTCCGGGCGTTGATCATGTCGTAGACGCCATGGCTCCCCAAGGCCCAGATGAACCGAATCTGATCCCGTTCCATCCCCGCCCGATGAAGCGCGTCCGTGACAAAGGGGGCAACATCCCTGACAGGCGTGGGACGGGTCATATCGTCAAAAACGATCACGGCCTGCTTTTTGCCACGGGCCAGCTCTTCAAGAGAAGGGCCTTCAATCGGATGATCCACCCTGTCCTTAATCTCATCAGATGAAAGACCGGGCTTGTCGAAACCGGGAGAGGTGAGGTTGTCCACCTCCCACCTGTCGGGGAAGGCAAGTTCCCATTCCTCGTTCTCGTACCAGAGGCGTGAGGGAATCGATATTTTTTTCACTGTCCAGTCCTTTCGTGCCGGATGTGTGATCTTATCCAATACGAACAACAATCAACTGCCGCGCGGCGGATCATGAGGGGAAGAAACGCCGCAATCAGAAGGTCCTGGAAGGTGCCGTCCGATTAGGAGGATGAAAGGGGTTAATGATACACGCAGAGAGTGCCGCTGCTCTTCATGCAGATCTCGCAGGGAACATATCAGCCCTGCCCGGTTGCCGACACGGTTCGGGAACGAATCATCCGCTCAATCTGGTGATCCTTTTCCTCCCACAGCTCGTTCACCCATGCTTGGAATTTCTCCCGATACTCAGAATCATTGAAATAATCACCCAGCAGTTCGCGCCTGAGAGGGTATGTTCTGACACTGACCTTGATCTCATCCACCTTTCCGCAGAGGAATTCCCAGAAGCTCTTCTTCCCTCCCGGATAGGCGATGGTAACGTCCACAATCCGGTGGAGCTGGTCTCCCATGGCCTGGAACACGAAGGCCATGCCGCCGGCTTTGGGGCGCAGGAGATTCCGGTAGGGCGACTGCTGCCGCTTGTGCTTCGCCGCCATGAACCGCGTCCCCTCGGCAAAGTTCATGACCGAGACCGGGATGGTCTTGAATTTCTCGCACGCCTTTCGGGTTGTCTCAAGATCCCTGCCCTTGAGGTGGGGATGCTTTTCCAGGAACGCCTGGGAGTATCGTTTCATGAAGGGAAAATCGAGGGCCCACCACGCGAGGCCGAGAATCGGGACCCATATCAATTCCTTCTTGAGGAAGAACTTGAGAAAAGGGATCTTCCGGTGAAAGATCCGCTGCAGGACAAGAATATCCACCCAGGACTGGTGATTCGACAGGACCATATACCACTCGTTACGTTTCAGGCCATCGAGACCCTCAACGTCCCAGCGGATTTTCGCGGTACATCGCTGGTTGAAATTGTTGACGGCGATCCAGTTATTCGCAATCCCGTTCAGCAGGATATTACAGAACTTCCGCCAGCCCTTCAGCGGAACCACGAACTTGAGGAAAGCAACTGTAAAGAGCTGCACTCCCCAGAAGAGCGTGTTCACAAAATACAGCAGGAGAGATGCCACACCCCGTATCACTCCAACAAAAGAACGAATCATTTTCCCTTCCCCCCTCAGTCAATCAGTTGCTTACTCATACCATATCGCGCGCCCCTTTTCCATAGAGCAAATCAGGATGAAGAGCGGGTCCCCCGTTACGCGGAAACCGGTCGCAGGACCAGCGCGGTCCGGGTCGGCAGATAGAGGCTCAAAAGATGGCGGGTCCACTCTTGCGAGGTGTCCGGTAGAGTCAGGTGGGACTGGTCCGGCCGCAAGCGGCCGCGGCCGCCGTAGGCCGGGTCGTCGCTGTTAAAGGTCATTACGTATTTCCCCGGTTCCACTTCGAAACGGTAATCGACATGGGAGATGGTGGGATGCAGGTTGAAAACGAACAGGATGCCTGCTCGCTGAAAGGCTATGACCTTATTCGCTTCATGATCGTGCAGCACTCTGATTTCCCGCGACTCCAGGATCCGGAAACGCTTCGCGAGGTCGATCATATCGCGGTCAAAATGGGCGAGGAGGCCATATTTCAAATCCGGGTCGTCCGCCAGATGCCATTGGCGTCTGGCGTAGTGATAGGACCACCCGTTCCCCTCCCGCGGAAAATCCACCCATTCGGGATGGCCGAATTCATTGCCCATGAAATTGAGGTAGCCGTTGCCGGCTGTCGCCAGGGTGATGAACCGGATCAGTTTGTGGAGCGCCATACCGCGGTCAACCCGCAGGTTCTCATCGTCCATACGCATATGATGATACATATCCGAACCGATGAGGCGGAAGATGAGGGTCTGGTCACCCACCAGAGCCTGGTCGTGAGACTCCGCATAGCCGATGGTTTTCTCCTCCCTTCTCCGGTTTGTCAGCTCATGCCGGAGTGTTCCCATGGGCCAGTCTTCGTCCCTGGTTTCCTTGACAAGACGAATCCAATAGTCGGGAACCCCCATGGCCATCCGATAATCGAACCCGAATCCGCCTTCCTCGCATCTGACAGCCAGTCCGGGCATGCCGCTGATGTCTTCTGCGATCGTGACGGCATCCGGGCGCAGTTCATGGATCAGTTGATTGGCCAGTCCCAGGTAGATGAGGGCGTCTTCGTCGACGGTGTCGTCAAAGTAATACTCGTAAGACGTAAAGGCCCTCCCCAGGCCGTGATGGCGGTAGAGCATGCTGGTCACACCGTCGAACCGGAAACCGTCGAACCGGTATTCATCGAGCCAGAACCGGCAGTTGGAAAGAAGAAAATGAATGACCGGGATCTTTCCGTAATCGAAACACCGCGACCCCCACGCGTCGTGATATCCGCGCGGCCCATCGTGGAAATACTGGTGCAGGGTTCCGTCGAAGCGACTCAGCCCTTCCACTTCATTGTTTACGGCATGGGAATGGATCAGATCCATGATAACTCTGAGGCCGGCGGCGTGGGCGGTATCGATCAGTTCCTTGAGCTCTTCCGGCGTTCCGAACCGGGACGAAGCCGCGAAAAAGCTTGAAACGTGGTACCCGAAGGACGCGTAGTAGGGGTGTTCCGGTATGGCCATGAGCTGAATGGTGTCATAGCCGCCCGCGATGATCCGGGGAAGAATGTTCGTGGTGAACTCCCGGTAGGAGCCGATCTTCTCTCCTTCCTGGGCCATCCCCACGTGTGCTTCATAGATAAAAGGGGGCGATTGAGGGGGACGGAACACATCGCACTGCCATTCGTACGGAGAGGGCGGAGCCCAGACCTGGGCGTTGAAAATGAGGGTCCTGGGGTCCTGCACTACCCGTCTCGCCCAGGCGGGGATTCGATCTCCCGCGCCGCCGTTCCAGTGGACCCGGAGCCGGTACAGGTCTCCATGCCCCAGCGCCTGTCGGGGAAGGCGGATCTCCCACACCCCCTCATCATCGATTCGCTCCAGGGTGAATCCAGTGTTCTCCTCCCATTCGGTCATCGTCCCTGTGAGGAAGATGGCCGTGGCGTTGGGGGCCCATTCCCGGAAAATCCAGTGATCCCCTCTCAGATGGAGACCGAAATACTCGTGCCCCGAGGCGAAATCCGCAAGACCGGGTTGTCCTCCGGCCAGCTTCTTCTCCATTGCCAGAAACCGCGAAAACCGTCTTCGTATGACAGGCTCGTAGGGGCGCAGGTATGGATCACTCTCCAGAAGGAGGTGACCGGGATCAGCGTCATGGTCAGTCTGTTTCTGTGTGGTCCGGGGAGAGGACATCAAACAGGTCCTTCCGTGTTCACCAGGGGGCGCTCCAGCATCTTTTCATAGAGATCGATATAATGCCGTGCCGTAACGGAATGATTGAAGGTGGTGGCGCTTTCCGTCATGATCCGCTTCAGGTGGCGCTCCCTGACCTTCCGGGGGAGATTGTAAAACCGCATGGCTTCCCCGATAGCCCAGAACAGGCCATTGGAGTCGTATACCTCGAACAGAAATCCGTTCCCCCTGTCCTGATCGACATCCATGTGCATCACCGTGTCGTGGATTCCCCCCGTGTCGTGCGCCACGGGGAGTGATCCGTATATGGGGCCTATCATCTGCGGGAGTCCGCAGGGTTCGAAAAGGGAGGGCATGAGCACGAAATCGGAAGCCCCGTAGGCCAGACGGGACAGGGACTCATCGAAGTTGCATATGGCGACCCGGTCGTAGATGTTGTGGAACTGGACGATCTGCTTGAAATACGACTTGAACCCGCCGTTCGCAACGAAGACAATCTGCAGGTTCTGCTCCCAGTAACGGGAAACCACCGCATACAGGATGTCCGCGAGCAGCTGGCAGCCCTTCTGAAGCGCGTCGAGCCGAGACGGCCAGAAGAGGATCGGCGCCGTGTCATCCTGGACAAGCCCCAGCCGTTCCTGGAGGTGGCGTTTGTTTTTTTTCTTTGCCTCGGCATGATCTTCAGGGCCGTACCGGCAGACCAGATCTTCGTCTTTCGCCGGATTGAACGAGGGGTCCGGCGAGTTCAGGATTCCGATAGCGCAGCCGGCATTCCATTTGTTGGTCAGTTCCCTCCGCAGGGGTTCCTCGACGAAGGCATGCTGTCCACGGATCAGTTCCAGCAGAAAGGTATTGCTCACCGTATTGACGAAGTGAGCGGCGAATACCCCACTCGTGAGAAAATCCACGGGGACGGACTCGCGTGTTTCTTCATAGCTGGACGGCACGCGCTCGAAGAAAAGGTTTGTCCAGAAGGAAGCTGCGTCGATCCCTCTGTCCTCGACGTAGGACAGGAGGCACATGACCGTATGGATGTTATGGATGGTAAAAAGGCAGGGAACGTTGATTTTCCGCCCCCACGCGGGGATCAATCCCGTCATCCAGTCATTGCAATGAATGAGGTCCGGCTTTACGCGGGGGATGATATGGTTGATCACCTCCCGTTGAAAGGCGAGGGCAACCTTGATATTTTTGTCGCTGTAGTTGGAATAGACATGATGCTTATAGTAGAAAGCCCGGTCTTCAGCGAGATGAATCCTTTCCTCAGGCATTTTCTCCATGATGGCCGTCATCTCCCCCCGCAAAACCGGGTCGATATTGTCGTTGAAGATGGCGCGGTAATCGGGAAGCGCCACATGGACATCGGCGCCTTCATCGAACAGGGCGCTCACGAGGGCGGCGGAGACATCGGCCAGCCCACCCGCCTTGGCGGCGAGGTTATTGGCAAGATTCCCCATGCCGTTGGGGAGATAAGTGACTTCCGGGGTTACGATAAGAACACGCGGGTTTTTTCGAAGAGCTTCCATGTTCTCCTCCTTATGGCGGGCCGCACCCGGGTTACGATACCACTTTGAATCCTATTGGTTTACATATCATGTGACCCTTTAACATCACATCGCACAGCCCGGAGGTCATGAATAGAATCAGTCTGTCCCTCCATCGCTCACCTGATCATTCGTCCCGCTCTTCTGTGCCCTACGCCCAGGTGATAAACCCGGGCATAATCCTGATCAAGCCATCTCCCTTCGGTCTGACCCGTGCAGTGAATCCATACCGTCTGGCATCAGCGCAGGATATCTTACAGCCATAGAGATATGACCCGTCCCCCAGTTCTTTCAGGACAGTCATCTCCTCTGTCCTGCTCTCAGTCAGAGCCTCCGGGGATTTCATGGGCCCGTAATACAATTGCACCTCGACTTCATCGGGGCGCAATTCACCCAGAGTAACCTCCGCCGTCACCCCGAAGGATTGTCCCACATAATAAGGGTCCTCTTTCTCTCTGACGGGGCTTTGTATCCGAATTCCGCTCCAGAGACTCCGGAGACGTTCACGCTGGATGACGAAAGACTTGGCCTCCACGGCATCGTTTTCGAGAAGTGAGTCGAACCGCGCCGCGGCGGGCAGGTAGAATCGCTCTTTATACTCCCCCACCATCCTCCGGGCGGAAAAGTCCTGCATGGCCATCTTCATGGATTCCTTCATCATTCCGACCCACTGGGTGGAAATCCCCTTGCCGTTTTTCCTGTAGAAGCTCGGGATTACCTCATTCTCCAGCACATTGTACAGTGCCTGGCTGTCAACGGAATCCTGGTACTGTGTATCATCGTATTCCTCTCCGTTGCCGATCCGCCACCCCCGCTCTTCGGAGTATCCTTCGCACCACCAGCCGTCAAGGATGCTGACGTTGAGCACGCCGTTAACGGCCGCCTTCATTCCGGAAGTGCCGGACGCCTCAAGGGGACGCCGGGGCGTATTGAGCCAGACATCCGCCCCCTGCACCAGGTATCGTGCCATACTGATATCGTAATCTTCAAGGAATATGACGCGGTGCCGAATGCTCGGCTTGTAAGCGAACTGAATCAGGCGTTTTATTACTTCCTTGCCCTCATTGTCCTGGGGGTGAGCCTTCCCCGCGAAAATGAACTGCACCGGATATTTCTCGGACGTTATCATGGCCTCCAGACGCTCCGGATCCTGAAGGAGGAGGTTTGCCCGCTTATAGGTGGCGAAGCGCCGCGCAAAGACGATTGTGAGCACATCATTATCCAGCACGGATTCGAGGTCCTGCATCGTCTCCGCGGGGGCGTTCCGGCGCCGGTACTGCGCGATCATACGATCCCGGCAGTAGCGGATTAGACGGTTTCTGCTCATTTCATGAGCGCGGAGCAGTTCCTCGTCATAGATTTCGTCGATTTTATCAACAACGTCAGGATTCGAGAGACGGGAATGCCAGTCTGAACCCAGTGTTGTTTCGAAAAGCAGTCTGTTTTCAGAGGAAATCCACGAAAGAAGATGGACCCCGTTTGTCACATGGGCAATGGGTACTTCGTCTTCGGGCCTCTGCGGCCAGAGGTGCGACCACATGCGTCGCGCCACTCTGCCGTGCAACTCGCTGACTCCATTGCAGTACTGAGACATGCGAAGACCCAGCGCAAACATGGAGAAGGTCTCGTCGGTTTTCGCCCCCGGCACGGTGCCCCACCGCAAGATCTTGTCCACGCTGATTCCCAGTCTTTTTTCGAAGGATGCCATGCATGGCCTGACAAGATCATTGGAGAATTTGTCGTAACCAGCCCGCACGGGGGTATGGGTGGTAAAAACGGAAGACCGCGGCACAATCTCCAGGGCGGTTTTCAGATCAACATGATACCGCTCCATGATCCGGGCCGTCCGTTCGATGCTTAAAAACGCGCAATGTCCCTCATTCATATGGCACACGGCCGGGAAGATATTGAGGGCCTCAAGGGCCCGGATCCCGCCAATTCCCAGAAGGACCTCCTGGCTGAGGCGGGTTGTCTGATCGCCTCCGTATAACCGGCCGGTAATATC
>CAZAST010000022.1:1828-18398 GCA_964487805.1 uncultured Syntrophaceae bacterium | reverse complement strand
GGCCGGAAACTGTAGCAGATTGTATGGTTGATGGCAATGGGCAGGGCTTTCATTCCTCAGGCCGATATCGTATACTTGCGTTACGGCAGGTAACACTTATGACCAACGGGACGATCCGGGCGGCTGACCCGCCCTACCGCATATTCGATCATACGGCGGACCTCGGGTTAGAGGTGTACGGAACGGACGAGCGGGATCTCTTCCGGAACGCCGCTCACGCGCTGTTCGATATATTGACGGACAGAGGCCGCGTGCGGGGAAGGGACAAGCGGGAGATTGCCGTTGAAGGTGCTGACCGGGAGGAGCTGCTGGTCAATTTTCTGAGAGAGACTCTCTCTCTGTACAACAGCGAAGGCTGGCTGATGAAGGAATGCACAATTCGCGAACTGGATGATCGTCGCCTCAGCGCGGCAGTCACCGGGGAATCCTTTAATAGGGGCCGGCACGCGATGAAGTGTGAGATCAAGGCGGTTACCTACCACCAGGCGCATATAGACAGGACCGCGCGGGGGTGGACCGGGAGGGTTATCTGCGATGTCTGATATCAGGATCGAACGGCGTGACGAGTTTCGATGGGTCATTCCCCCCGCGGGGGGAATGCGGGTCCCGGGGATGGTCTATGCCGATGAGCGGATGATGAAAACCATTGCCGCGGACGAGAGCCTGAAACAGGTCGCCAATGTGGCCCATCTCCCCGGTATCGTTGGTTATTCCTTAGCCATGCCCGATATCCACTGGGGGTATGGGTTCCCCATCGGCGGCGTCGCCGCCTTCGACATGAACGATGGGGTCATCTCTCCCGGAGGGGTGGGATACGACATCAACTGCGGCGTTCGTCTCATGGCTACGAATCTTCAGATCAAAGAGATCAGGGACCGGGTGCGGGAGCTTGTCATTGCCCTCTTCCACAACATCCCCGCCGGTGTGGGCTCGGCGAGCGCCCTGAAGCTTTCCGTTGATGAGGAAAAGAAGGTCCTGCGCCAGGGGGCCGCGTGGGCGGTCGGCCACGGCTACGGTTCGGAGAGCGATCTGGCCGCGACGGAAGACGGTGGGACGATGCCGGGGGCTGATCCCGCCTGCGTGAGCGAGCGGGCTCTCGAGCGAGGGAGGCAGCAATTGGGGACGCTGGGTTCCGGGAATCACTTTCTGGAGATCGAGGTTGTGGAGGAGATATTCGACTCAAACGTTGCCTCCGCCTTCGGCCTGCATGCCGAAGGACAGGTGGCCGTGGCCATCCACACAGGGTCGCGGGGCTTCGGGTACCAGGTATGCGACGATTATCTTGCGCGCATGGTCAAGCGCAGCAGAACGCTGGGGTTTTCCCTTCCCGACAGGCAGCTTGCCTGCGCGTATCTTTCCTCGGACGAGGGAAAGGAATATATGGCCGCCATGGCCTGCGCCGCGAATTATGCGTGGGCGAACCGGCAGATGCTTATGCACTGGACGGCTCAGACCCTCGAAAAAACACTCCAGCGATCTCCCGGCGATATCGGGATGCGGCTGGTCTACGATGTATGTCACAATATCGCCAAGATTGAGGATTGTATCATTGATGGCAGGAAGCGCCGGTTGTGCGTGCATCGGAAAGGTGCCACACGGGCGTTTCCCCCGGGGCACCCGGCCCTTCCGGATATGTATCGCCACGTGGGGCAGCCGGTCCTCATCCCGGGAGACATGGGGACCGGCTCCTATGTGCTGGTGGGGACGGACAAGGCGCTCGAAGAGACATTCGGGAGCACCTGCCATGGAGCGGGACGTGTGATGAGCCGCGGCAAGGCCCTGAAGGCGAGCCGGAACCGCTCCATCGCCGCGGAGATGGCTGACCGGGGGGTCATAGTCATGGCTGCGGGAAAGAAGACGCTGAGCGAAGAGATGCCGGAGGCGTACAAGGACATAGACGGGGTGGTAAAGGTGGTCCATCAGGCCGGCCTCTCCACAAAGGTCGCCCGTCTCAGAGCCGTCGGATGTATCAAAGGGTGAGACCATGGCGCTTGACAAAGCGGGAAATGTGACTAAACTGACTGCTACCTTCTAAAGAAAGGGGATTTGTGTGACTGACGTACACATACCGAAGGACATGTATGATATCGTTATCGTAGGGGGTGGTCCCGGTGGTCTGACGGCGGGGCTCTACGCGGCGAGAGCCGATATGAAGACGCTGCTCCTGGAGGGGAACGCCCAGGCCAGCCAGATCACCATGACGGATGTGATCGAAAACTATCCCGGCATTCCCTCCATCGGGGGGTTCGAGTTGAATGACACCTTCAAGACGCAGGCAGTTTCGTTCGGTCTGGAGACCAGGCCGGAGCAAGTAGTCCGTATAGACCGGGCGCAATCGGGAGATGTCAGCGGGTGGGAGGTTGTTACCGACAGCGGTGCGTACTGTACCCTTTCCGTCATTGTCTCCACGGGGGCGGCCTGGAGCCGTCTGGGCGTTCCCGGGGAAGCGAAAATGATCGGCAGGGGTGTTTCGAATTGCGCCACCTGCGACGCCCCTTTTTACCGGAACCGGGAAGTCGCGGTGGTCGGCGGGGGTGATACGGCGGTCCAGGAGGCTGTCTATCTGACGAAATTCGCCTCGAAGGTCACCCTCATTCACCGGCGGGACCGTCTGCGTGCGACGGCCATCCTCCAGCAACGGGCCTTTGCCAACGAGAAGATCGCCTTTGCCTGGGACTCGGTGGTGGAGGAGATTCTCGGAGAGGATGGCGTTACGGGCGTGAGGATACGAAACGTCAAGGACCCCGACCGGTATGACGATATCGCCGTCGACGGGGTTTTCATTTTTGTCGGCCTGATTCCCAATACGGTGGTCGTTAAAGGGGTTGTCAAACTGGATGATGATGGATACATTATTGCTGATAGTGATATGAAGACGTCGGCGGAGGGGATCTTCGCATGCGGGGATTGTATCCAAAAATCTCTGCGGCAGGTGGTGACCGCCTGCGGCGACGGGGCGACGGCCGCTCACAACGCTTCGCTGTACGTTGACGACGTGAAAGGCCAGGCCTACTGACCGATTACCGTGGTGGTCTCATGGGGAAACGCCGTTCAGGGCAATCCCTGAGACCGCGTTGATAAGGAGAATACGCAATGCCCATCTATGAATATAAATGCACGCTTTGTGGAAGCGAATTTGAAATGATCCGGTTTGCGGGGGATGACGACAAAGAGATCGCCTGCCCCGCCTGCGGCAAGAAAAAGGTCGAGAAGATGATGTCCCGCCCCGCCGGATCCCACGGGTCCTGCGAGTCCTGCTCGGCGTCGGGGCCTTCCTGCTCCTATACCTGAGGCTGATCTTCACCCCGACGGGTCGGGGTTCACAGATGAGGGTCCGGGTGATCGGTCCTTCCGCGATACAAGAGGGGTGCGATGGCCCGACTGGTCGATTGCTGGCAACATATCCCGGAGCACATCAACCCGGCGTTTCTGGAAATCGGCTCCTTTCAGTTGCGCTATTACGGGCTCATGTATATCGTGGCCTTCTCCGTTGTCTATCTCCTTGTTATCCGCAGGATCGATCATGATGAGGGATTTGATTACTCTAGGGAAACGATTCAGAATTATCTCGTCTGGGCTGTTGCGGCCCTCCTCATCGGCGGACGGCTGGGATATGTCCTTTTTTACAATCTTGAGTATTACCTGGCCCATCCCCTGGCTGTCATATTCCCCTTTGACCTGTCGGACGGATTCCGGTTCGTCGGAATCAGCGGTCTGTCCTACCATGGCGGTCTGGTGGGGATTATTATCGCGTCCGTCGTCTTTCTGCGCAGACAGCGGATCAATTTCTGGAACTTCGCCGATCTCTTCTGCCCGGCGATCCCCCTGGGATACACCTTCGGCCGGATCGGCAATTTCCTGAACGGGGAACTGTACGGCCGCGTGACGAATGTGTGGTGGGGTATGTACTTCCAGCAGGACCCGCTCCACGCCCTCCGTCATCCCTCCCAGCTGTACGAGGCCTTTTTTGAAGGGATTTTTCTGTTCATTATTCTGTGGTCTGTCAGGAACCAGAGGCATGCCAGAGGGATTCTGTTCCCTCTCTACCTGATCGGGTATGGAACGGTGCGGTTTTTCATCGAATTTTTCAGGGAGCCCGATCCCCAGGTTGGACTGATGGCAGGGACGCTCAGCATGGGGCAGAGCCTCTGCCTCGTCATGGTCCTCTGCGGGATGGGGATCATATGGGTGAAAAAACGTCAGGGAGGTGCCATATGAGCAAGAAACTGATGATCGTCGGAGGAGGGGCCGGAGGCCCGTCCGCGGCGGCGGAGGCCAAGAGGCGCGATCCGTCCTTAGAGGTGACGATGGTGGAGCGGGGGGAATTCGTCTCCTATGCCGCCTGACCCATGCCCTATTACATCGGTGATGTAATCAAGGATTCGAAAAAGCTCATCGCGCGAACGCCTGAGAAGTTTCAAGAAACGGGGATACAGGTACGGCTCAACACAAGGGTTGAAGAGATCCGGGCAGACGATGGAGAGGTTCTCTTGGCGGGGGGAGAGCGGCTGCCCTATGATACCCTCGTTGTGGCGACGGGGGCCGTTGCAACCCTGCCGGACATCCCGGGGACCGGCCTGGAGGGTGTTTTTGTGTTGAAGAATCTGCGGGACGGCATCAACATCAAGGAATATATCGGGGAGCGCCGATGCAAAAAGGCGGTGCTGGTTGGGGCCGGCTTCATCGCCATGGAGATGGCGGAAGCCCTGAAGACCATCGGTCTGGAAACCCGCATCGTCTACCGGGGCGAACTGCCGGTCAAAAAATGGGACCCCGCCTTTTCCGCGGTCATACTGGAGGAACTGACTGACAAGGGGGTGCTCTTTATGCCCCGCCAGTCGCCGGTTGCCGTCGAGAAGGGTTCCCTGGCGTCTTTGTGTCTGGTCACCGACCAGGAAAGAATAGAGACGGATCTCATCATCTTCGCCCTTGGCGTAAAACCGGAAACCACACTGGCGCAGGCTGCGGGCCTTGCCATGGGCGAATCGGGAGCCATCAGGGTAGACCACTTCCAGCGCACCTCCCGGGAAGAGATCTTTGCCGCCGGGGACTGTTGCGAATCCTATCACCGGGTGAGCAAGAGATGGGTCCACATCCCCCTGGGGGATATCGCGAACAAGCAGGGGCGGGTGGCGGGACAGAATATCGGGGGGTATGCCGCGACATTTCCGGGAGTCGTCGGATCAAACGCCTTCAAGGTGTTCGATCTGGAGGTTGCCATGACCGGTCTTGACGAACGGACGGCGGAGCGCAGCGGATACGTTCCCGCAAGCGAGATTATCTGGGGGACCCCCGTTGCCAGGTCTATGAGCCGGGGGCATCGCCTGGGGCTCAAATTGATCGCGGACAAGACATCGGGAAAGCTCCTTGGCGCCCAGGCGGTTGGCCAGAGCGGGGCGGTGAGCCGCATCAACACGCTGTCCGCCTGTCTCTGGTCGGGGATGGACCTCGACGAGATCGGCTTTATGGACTTTGCCTACAGCCCTCCCTTCGGCGGGGCGTGGGATATGATACACACGGCGGCCCAGATCCTGAAAAAGCAGATGTAATACTCGACAGTGTTGAGAGGAGGCAACGTTTTACCCGACAGCCGGATTGACAGAAATACCTTGACACCTCCCTATGTTTTGCATAGAAATATACACCGTGTAGCGTATACGGGGGGCACAGTGGATCTCAACATTTCGATATAAGAGAGGGGGAGATTATGGTACGAAAAAAACATGCAGTTCTTTTCTTTGTAACCGTGCTGGCGTTGTCTCTGGTGTGTGCCGGTCCCGCCGTGGCGGCCAAGACGTTTTTTGCCGTTGCTACCGGTGGAACGGGGGGAACCTACTATCCGCTCGGCGGCGCCCTTGCCCAGGCCCTTTCAACCAAGATTCCCGACCTGATCGTCACCGCGCAGTCCGGGAATGCCTCGACGGCAAACCTCAATCTTATCCGCAGCCACGGCATCGAATCGGCCTTCGTGCAGAACAACACCGCGTATCAGGCCTACAATGGTCTCGACCAGTTCGCCGGAAATCCCGTGAAGAACGTGCGGGGGATCGCTTCTCTCTATCCGGAGGTCATTCAGATCGTTACGCTGAAGAGCTCCGCCATCCGGTCCATTAAGGACCTGAAGGGGAAACGGGTCGTCCCCGGCGACAGGGGGAGCGGCACGGCGGTTGACGCGGAGAATATCCTGCAATCGGCCGGTATGAGTTTCAAGGATTTCGGCTCCCTCGACTGGCTCAGTTTTGCGGGGATCTCCCAGCGGATGAAAGACGGCCAGGCGGACGTCGGGTTCATCACCGCCGGCATTCCCACGTCATCGGTTATGGAACTGACCTCTCAGTCGGACATCGCGATTCTCGGTCTGGATGACGCCCTGATCCAGAAGATCACCGAAACATGGCCCTTTTACGCGAAGGTTACCATCCCGGCGGGCACCTACCGGGGACAGGAACAGGCGGTCAACACCGTTGCCGTCATGGCCCAGTGGGTGGTGGATGCGGACATTCCCGAGGACGTCATTTATCAGCTGACCGTGGCCCTCTGGGAAAAGGGTAAACATGTCCTGCGCAAGAAGGGCGACCAGGCTGACGAAGCGCCCAGCGCCGCGGCCATCATGGCGGAAGTCCATGCCAAGGGCAAGGACGTGACGCTGGATACCGCTCTCGACGGCATGGCGATTCCTCTGCACCCGGGCGCTGCCAAGTACTACCGGGAAAAAGGGATGATCAAATAACAGGCGTTGCCCTGCCTTGCATCTGAAGAAGGGAGATTGGGCACCGCTATTGCCGGTGCCCAATTTTTTTGCCTATGCGGCGGACGAGCGTGATTGTGTCAGCCCTCCTTATTCCCGTGGTGCTTGTGTCGATACTGCTCGTACCCGTCCACGTCTTCCAGATCGAGGCCTTGCCTGAACAAAGCGTACTGTATCTTACCCGAGTGACGCCCGGGTTCAGCTTCGCCCTGGGGTATACCCATTCGGTCGAGGGATGTCCCGTGTGGGATCATCTGAGGGTGGATGAACAGTACACGATGGTAACCTACAAGACGGAATTCTGGTCGAGCCGCACGGGGCTTCCCTATGCGGCCTTCGGGGATGAGATATTCCGCACCGAGGGGGATCACTTCGCCATAGAGAACATGCACCGGCCCGTTCATGCTATCGAACAGTGGGTGGAGAGCAGATACGATAATACCATCCGATTCCAGGACGGCCGGGAATATCAGCTTGCCGAGTTCGCAGGGAACAGGCTCTTGCGGATGACCATTGAACGAAAACATCTCGGGGAGTATCTCTATTACATAACCGCGCACTCAATCCGATAGGGGACCGCTAAGATGGAACACGGAACGGACAATCGCTCTGTCGCTGACGTGTCCGGAACACTGGAAGACCTGTCGAAGTATGATCCCGAATTCCGCTTTCGGAGATTGTCGGGCATCACGGCAAAGCTTGCCTTTTTCATGACGCAGGTGCTCTCCATTTTCCATATTTACACGGCGGGATTCGGCGTTTTTCAGGAGTGGAGACACCGGGCGTTTCATCTCGCGTTTGTTCTTCCCCTTGTCTATTTCCTCTATTCCGTCAGAAAATCGGATTCCCGGAGCGCCAAGTATCTTGTCTATGACATCATTTACGGATTGATCGGCGCTTCGCTGGTGACCGCCATGTTTCGCGAAATCTTCGCCCTGTCACCGGCAGCCTCCGGCGCCCTCGCCATTGGCGCATTCGCAGGGATCGTCTATGTCAAGCGCCGCCAGTTTTTGAAGCTGAAACTCTTTACCTATGTTGATTTTGTTCTGTTCTCGGGGATGCTTGCCGGTTTCTTTTACGGAGTCTTTCGCGCCTACTATTCTATCGACTTCCGGCAGGTCTTTAACGCCCCCAACACGTCCCTCCTCTTCTGGAGCGTGTGCCTTTTCCTCACCTTTCTCAGCATTCTGCTTCTTGTCATGACCCACTGGACACGGGCCCTGAGGACGATTTTTTCCACCGGTTCCTTTCGGTATGAGAGCGACGATATTCCGTATTTCGATGTTGTCCTGGTGCTCCTGTCGTCGGCTTTTTCGGTCTTTATATTTCTCGAATTCAACAACCTCGTCTTCCGCGCCGGATTGCCCCTGAAGCTCGATCTCATCATCGGAGCTTTCGCCTTTCTCCTGGTCCTCGAAGGGGCGCGCCGCAGCATTGGTCCGCCTCTGCCCATCATCGCCTTCCTCGTGCTGATCAACTGCTATCTGGGGCCCTACTTTCTGGACATCCCGGGACTCAGTTTCTTTGCCCACCGGGGCTACTCGGTGGAACGCATCATTGAACACATGTTTCTGGGAACGGAGGGGATATACGGCATCCCCCTCGGGGTTGTCGCCACCTTTGTCTTTCATTTTGTCCTCTTCGGCATCTTTATTTCGAAGACCGGCCTGGGGCAGCTCTTCATGGATCTCGCCATGGCGCTGGCCGGATGGTCAGCGGGAGGGCCGGCCAAGGTGGCTGTTATCAGCAGCGGGTTCATGGGTTCCATAAGCGGAAGCTCCATCGCCAATACCGTTACAACGGGGGCCTTTACCATTCCCCTCATGCGGAAGGTGGGGTATCGCCCCCAGTTTGCCGGAGCGGTTGAAGCCGCATCCTCCACGGGCGGGCAGCTCATGCCCCCCATCATGGGAGCCGCCGCCTTTATCATGGCGGAATTCCTGGGGATCCCCTACATCAAGATTGCCGCCGCAGCCATAGTCCCCGCCATTCTCCACTTCTTCGCCATCGCCACCATGGTCCACCTGGAGGCACGGAAACGAGGCCTCGTGGGTCTTCCCCGGGAGGCTCTTCCCCGGACCGGTCAGATACTGAAGGAAAAATGGCCTCTTGTCGCGCCGCTGATTATCATCGTGTGGCTTCTCGTTACGGGAAGCAGCCCCTTCCTTGCAGCCTTCTGGGGCATCTTCTTTGCCGTTGCCATCGGGCAGATTCATGAAAAGACCACCCCCTTTCTGGTAACGGTTATCCTTGCCGCGCCCGCCGTGCTTCTCCGATACAACCCGCTCATCCCGTTCACGATGGGGACGGTGGTGTGGATTGTCTGTTTTGTTCTTGGATATGCCTATACCCTGAAAAAAATCGCTATGCGGAACCGCATTGTCTGCCTCGGTCCCGGCATCGCTCTTGTCCTGCTCCAGGTGTTCAATGTTGATTATTTCCTGTCCACCTTCTGGACGCTGGCCGTCATCATCGGGATCGGTGTGTTCTACAAGGAAAGCAGGATGCGCATTCCCGATATTATGGAAACGCTGGAACTGGGGACAAAAAATGCCCTTGCCATCGGGGCCGCCTGCGCCTGTATAGGTTTTATTGTGGGAGCGACAACCCTGACCGGTCTGGGACTCAAGTTCGCCGCGGCGATTATCGAGCTGGCAAAGGGGGTTGCCGCGCTCGTGATGACCGTTGACATCTTCCACCTCCTCACCATCGGTGGGACATCCCTCTTTTTTACGCTTGTCTTTACGGCCGTTGCCTGTTTTGTGCTCGGCATGGGGATTCCCACAACGGCTCAGTATATTATCGCTTCCATGATTGCCGCTCCGGCGCTCCTCCAGTGGGGCATCCCTCCCCTGGCGTCGCATATGTTTGTCCTCTTTTACGCCGTCCTCGCTGATGTGACGCCACCCGTGGCCCTGGCCGCGTACGCGGCATCGGGCATCTCGGGGGCGAATCCTTTCAAGACGGGATTTACCGCTTTCGGCCTCGCCTCGGCAGGATTCATCGTACCCTTTGTCATCGTATCGGCGCCCATAATCCTCTGGCTCCCCCGGCTGCTCGATCCTTCCGTGGATTTTGACTTCATTCACTTCGGGCGCGTTGTCATCTCTCTCTTCATGGGGATTATTTCTCTGGGAGCCACCGTGATTGGCTATTTCGGGGCGCGATCTCGTCCCGTTGAACGTCTGTTCACCGCCATGGCGGCCATCTTCCTGATTTATCCGGGACACAACAGCGATATGATAGGGGCGCTTATTTTCATCGGCGTCTATATTCTGCAGAAGAGAAGAGCAAAAAAAGAAGCGGCGCCGCGTCCCACTGCAGGAGAGACGCAGCGGCAGAATGAAGGAGAGAGCGATGTCTGATACCAACATTCGGGTCGTACAGTACGGGCTGGGGCCGATCGGCAGCGCCGTGGCGCGCCACGTAGTGGAGCGCCACGGATTGGAGCTGGTGGGTGGCGTGGATATCGATCCGGCAAAGGCAGGGCGGGATATGGGCGAGGTGCTGGGGCTTGCCGCTCCCCTGGGATTCCCCGTGGCCCGGAACCTTTCCCAGGCCTTGGAAACAAAGCAGGCGGAAGCGGTCCTGCATACCACAAGCTCCTTTTTTGACGTCTTTGAGGGTCAGCTTTTGGAGATTCTTGAGAGGGGACTCAATGTGGTGTCCACCGCCGAGGAGCTTTCATTCCCCTGGCTGGTTCATCCGGGACCCGCCGCCCGCATAGACGCGGCCGCGCGGCAGGCGGGGAAAACAGTCCTGGGCACCGGAGTCAATCCCGGTTTCCTGATGGATTCCCTTCCTCTCCACCTGACCGCAATCTGCCAGCGGGTGGATCGCATTGATGTGACGCGCCGCATGAATGCCTCCAAGAGGCGCGGACCGTTCCAGATAAAAATCGGTGCCGGCATGACGGTGGAGGACTTTACCTTACAGATGAAAAAGGGGCGTATGGGGCATATCGGGCTTCCGGAATCGATGGGGATGGTCTTTCACACATTGGGGAAGACGCTGAAACGGTATGAAGCCCATGTGGAGCCGATCCTGGCCGACTGCGTGGCAACGACCGATTATTGTGAGGTGCAACCCGGCGAGGTACGGGGGCTCAAACAGGTTGCCCGCGGCTATACCGATGACGGGGAATTCATGACCCTCACCTTCATCGCAGCCCTGGACGAGTTTGAGGATGGAGACACCATTCAGATCTTCGGGAAGCCTGATCTGGAAGTCAGATTGGAGGGAACCAATGGTGATCTTGCCACGGTGGCTATTGCCGTGAACGCCGTGCGCCGGGTGTGCGAAGCGCCCCCCGGTCTGGTCACCATGCGCGATCTGCCGATCGTCACTGTCTGGTAAGTATGTAGGGAACATACAAACCGCCCGCGGGCGAAAGCCATTGATACCGTTCCATATTGGGCTTGACCAGTGCCGTTGTGGAGCGTACAAACAAAGGGGGAGACAACACGGATGTATGCCGCCGATTGTTCTCCATAAAAAAACGGAGTTATCATGAAAGGAGGGCACGATGAAAAGATTATGGTACGTTGTTCTGGTAATGGGGTTGGCTCTGTGTCTGGCCTTTGCGGGTCCGGCGCTGGCCAAGAAGGTATTCCTGACCATCGGGACCGGGAGTCCGGGGGGCGTTTACTATCCGCTGGGCGGCGGCATGTCCGTGGTGATTGAGAAAACGGTTGACGGTGTCCGGTGCGCTGCCGAGTCAACCGGGGCGTCGGTAGAAAACTGCCGACTTGTCGGTTCCGGGGACACCGATATGGGCATGGTCATGGGGAGCGTTGCCTTCAAGGCGGTCCAGGGGCAGGAGCCTTTTGAAAAGAAATATCCGCTTGTGGCCCTGTTCCAGATGTATCCGGCGCCCGAGCATATCTTGACGACCGCGCAGTCGGGGATCAAGACGATCGACGATTTGAAGGGGAAAAAAGTCTCGATAGACGTTCCCGGGAGCGGGTGCTCGACCATGGCCATGGCGATCCTGCAGGCGGCCGGGTTTGATCTTCAAAAGGACCTGACCCTTGCCAATCTGTCCCAGTCAGAATCGGTTCAGGCCTTGAAAGATGGTATTGTCGATGCCTGCTTCTTCAATTTCGCCTATCCCGGTTCAGCGGTGATGGACATCGCCGCGACACGAGACTTGGTGCTGGTTCCCGTGAGCGCGAAGCTTGCCGATGCCATTGTCAAACAATACCCCTACTATCTCAAGACAACGATCCCCAAGGGGACCTATGACGATGTTGGTTACGATGTTCTCTGTATCGGGGACTCCAACGTCATGGTTGCAAGCAAGGATATGCCTGACGATATCGCGTACAAGGTCACCAAGGCACTGTTCACCAACGTGAACGAGGGGAAATACGCGCTTATCAACATTCATCCCATTGCTGCTCAGCTGACGCCCGCAAACGCGGTGAACAGCCCCATAGCGCTTCATCCGGGGGCGGTGAAATACTTCAAGGAAGTTAAGAAATAACCACTGACAGCCCGGCGGGTACCTTGACAGTCCGGGCGAATGTACCGATGGCATCGAGAATCATATATGCCCTGTTCCTGCTGATACTCTGGGCGCCCGGTTCCGCCGTGCCGGCGGAACCAGGCACCCTGTATCTTCAGGTGGTAAGGCTCCCTGAGGACTCGGTTCTGCTTGAATTTCAGGTGAAGGACGGAGATCTCTTCTATCTCGATTATGTTCATTCGTCCGATCACACCCCGGTCCATGACGTTTTTCGGGTTCATCAGGATACGATAGTTCTCACAGAGGAACGGTTTGACTGGTACGGATCAGGATTGGAATCTCTTTCACATGACGGAGCGCGCGTTGTGTTGGAAGGGGGCGTGACGCGGGTGTTCCTGAACAGGAAATGCCCCCGATTGTTGCTTCGCGTCGGACGGGTCGCGGGTCATGTGATTACCTGTCAGGGGAAGAGCCTTCCCCTGCTGTCTGTTGCCGAGGGGGGCGACCAGGTTTGGATTCGTCTGGTGCGAAAGAATGGAGGGCGTTGATATATGGAAGAAACCCGCGGTAAAGCGGTGGCCCCGTCTCTCGAGGAGGAAATCAATGTCGCGGAGACTGCTGCACAGGAACTGCTGGAGGAGATAGAGAAAAAAAGGATATATACGGGGCGGCCCGCGCGGCTGGCAATCGCTATTGTCGCTGTCGCGACGTCCTGCTATCATCTGTTCTACGCCTATGTGCATCCCTTCTTCGCCCTTGACCACCGGGCGCTACACTGGTTGCTCATGTCGGTCCTGGTTTTTATCCTCTATCCCTGTTCCCGGTACCGATCTCCCAGGAAAAGGATGACGCTGCTCGACGGGGTCTTTCTGATTGTCTCCGCCGGCATATGTCTCTGGATATTCATCTTTTCAACATCCATATTGAACCGGGCGGGCACATTTCTTCCCATCGACGTGGTGCTGGGAACCATTCTCATCCTCATAGTCCTGGAAGCGGCCCGCAGAACAACGGGACCGGCCGTGCCGATCATTGCGGTCATCTTTATCGGGTATGTGCTCTTTGGCCCCTATCTGCCCGATGTGCTGGCCCACAAGGGATACAGCATCGAGAGGCTGTCCACCTATCTGGCTCTCTCCACGGACGGGGTGTTCGGCGTTCCCCTCGGCGTCTCCGCAAACTTTATCCTCCTCTTCATTCTGTACGGCGCTCTTTTGAGGAAGACAGGAGCCGGTCAGTTCTTTACGGACGTCGCCTTTGCCCTGACCGGGTGGTCCCGGGGCGGTCCGGCAAAAGCAGCCGTCGCTTCCAGCACATTTTTTGGCATGATATCGGGGAGCTCCGTGGCTAATACCGTGACAACCGGTTCTTTCACCATACCGCTCATGAAGCGAACCGGGTATCCTGGATACTTTGCCGCCGGTGTTGAGGCCTCATCATCGACCATGGGACAGATCATGCCCCCCATCATGGGGGCCGCCGCCTTTATCATGGCGGAATTCTTATCGATTCCCTACTTCAAGGTATGCGTGGCCGCGGCGATTCCTGCCGTCCTCGCCTTTTTCTCGACATTCATGCAGGTCCATTTCAGGGCGGTTGCAATGGGCATCGCGGGTCTGCCCCGTGCGGACCTGCCCCGTATCGGAAAGGCCTTTGCCGAGGGTTGGCATCACGTCTTTTCAATCTTTCTTCTGATCTACTTTCTCATGAGAAATTATTCGCCGGAACGTGCGGTGTTCTGGGCGATTGTGGCGACGGTCGTCTCCTCGTTCATCATGACCATCCTCAGAAAGAGATCCGCCAAAGAATTCGGCATGTTGATTCTGGAGGGATTGCAAGAGGGTGCAACGGGAGCCGTTGAAGTGGCCGCCGCCTGCGCGGCAGCGGGTATCATTATCGGCTGTATCACCATGTCCGGACTGGGAATCAAGTTTTCCTCTCTCATCGTGGACGCGTCCATGGGACATCTCTACCTGGCACTGCCCTTTACGATGATTGCCTGTGTCTTTCTGGGCATGGGCGTCCCCACCACCGCCCAGTATATTATTATTTCGTCCCTTGTGTCGCCGGCCCTTGTCCAGATGGGGGTTCTCCCCATTGCGGCCCATCTCTTTATTCTCTATTATGGAACGCGGGCCGATATCACGCCGCCGGTGGCATTAGCCGCGTACGCGGGAGCGGGCATTGCCAAATCCGACCCCTGGAAGACGGGGATCAACGCGTTTCAGCTTGGCATAGCGGGGTTTATCATCCCCTTCATGTTTGTCTACGCGCCCGAGTTGCTGATGATCGGCAGTTTCGGTGACATTCTGATGAGTGTTGTCACAGCGGCGTTCGGTATTATCTGCCTTGCGGCCGGCGTGCAGGCCTGCCTGCTGGTCAGGGCGCGGTGGTATGAAGTACTGCTGCTGCTGGCGGTGGCCTTGCTGATGATCAAACCGGGGCTGATGACAGACGGGATCGGCCTGGCCCTCTTTGCCGTCGTTTTCATCTCTCAGTGGTTTCGGAAAAAACATGGCTCCACGGCGCCGGTTGCCCGTTGAGTAACGATAATTGTTTCAGGGAATGCGCACAATAGACGTAACAACTTTTTGCGGAGAAGGAGAAACGACAATGGGAGCAAAAAAAAATCAGGATCATGTGTTTTACAGAAATCCGAACAAATACTATCCGACAGCTCAGAGAGGGGAGGGAATCTATATCTACGATGCTGACGGAAAAGAGTACATAGACGGCTCCGGAGGGGCGGCGGTCGTAAACATAGGCCACGGGGTCAAGGAAATACAGGAGGCAATGCTGAAGCAGGCGAGCTTCATCTCCTTTACCCATGGCACGCAGTTTACAACCAAAGCCGCGATAGAGCTTGCCGAAAAAATTACCCGTATCGCTCCTCCCGGTCTGGAAAGGGTGTATTTTCTTTCAGGCGGCTCGGAGGCCGTGGAGACCGCGGTAAAAATGGCCCGTCAGTATCAGGTGGATCGCGGTGTCCCCTCCAAGTACAAAGTGATTTCACGATGGACAAGCTATCACGGAAACACCCTGGGGGCGCTGGCATTAAGCGGACACACCAAACGCCGGCAGTACTACCAGCCATTGCTGGTCCATACCCCGCATATTGTCCCGGCCTACTGCTACCGCTGTCCCTTTGGCCAGAAGCCGGATGCGTGTAATCTGGAATGCGCCGATGCTCTGGAGGCAACCATTCTGTACGAAGGGCCCGATTCTGTCTCCGCTTTCATGGCTGAGCCGGTGGTCGGGGCGACGGCGGGGGCGCTGGTGCCCAGGGATGGTTATTTTCAAAGGATTCGAGAGATCTGTGACACATATGATGTTCTGCTTATCGTCGACGAGGTTATGACCGGCATTGGAAGAACGGGCAAACACTTCGGCATCGACCATTGGAACGTCATCCCCGACATGATCATCTGCGCCAAAGGCTTGGCAAGCGGATACACGCCTATTTACTGTGTCATAACGCAGGAGAAGATCCGGACGGCGATTCTCGAGGGGAACGGGGCGTTTGTGCACGGGCACACCTACAGCCAGAATCCGCTGTCCTGCGCCATCGCCTCAGCAGTTCTGGACTATATCCGGGACAACGACCTCGTCAGTCGAAGCGCCCGCATGGGAGCATATCTGCTGGAAAAGCTGCAAACGCTTTACCGGCATGCCATGGTGGGCGATGTCCGCGGCCTCGGGCTGTTTGCGGGGATTGAGTTCGTCGAAGACAGGATAACGAAGAAACCCTTTGATGCCGCCTTAAAGCTGAACATCCTTATCGGCAATCGCGCCTTTGATAAGGGGCTTGTCTCGTACCCCGGCGGCGGGGGAGCCGACGGCGTCAACGGCGACCATATCCTGCTCGCCCCCCACTTCATCATTACCGAGGAACAGATTGAAAGGCTTGTGGCGATCCTTGATGAGTCGATCGAAGAGATAGCAAGGGAAAAGAACCTGCCGCGGTGATTGGCCGCGCGCTGTGCATCACGTGGAGAAATCATTCTGACGAAAGGAAGGAACGATGGAAAAGGTAATTATAACTGCCGCCATTACGGGGAGCCGCATGCAACGGGATGTGACGCCCTATATCCCCATAACCCCGGAGGAAATCGCCCAGTCCGCCATTGAAAGCTGGGAAGCGGGGGCTGCCATTGTGCATATTCATGTGCGGGATCCCGAAACAGGCATGGGATCTCCGGACGTGAATCTCTACAAACGGGTCGTCGATCCGATCCGATCAAAGACGGACCTCATTTTATGTCTGACCACGAGCGGTGTCCCCGGCCTGAATCTTCCCACGGAGGAGCGCCTGGCGTGTCTGACCCTGAACCCGGAACTGGCCTCCTTCGATGCCG
>CAZAST010000022.1:0-1818 GCA_964487805.1 uncultured Syntrophaceae bacterium | reverse complement strand
AAACCCTTTATCAATTCTGTTGAATTCCTTGATGAGGCCGCCCGGCAGATGAGGGAATATGGCGTGAAGCCCGAGATCGAGGCCTTTGACCTCGGGATGATTATCACGGCCCTGCGGATGAGAAAAGAGGGGAAACTGGACGACCCCCTTCATTTTCAGTTTGTTCTGGGCACCCCGGCCGGGGCCCCCGCGACCCCCAAGGCCTTTCTGCATTTCTACGAGCATATACCGGAAAATGCGACATGGTCCTGTATCGGCATCGGGGCGCCTCAGATTAACATGGCCATGATGGCGCTCATCATGGGGGGACATGTCCGGGTCGGGATGGAAGACGCCGTTTACCTGGAAAAGGGCGTCTTGGCCAAAACCAATGCCGAGATTGTGGAACGCTATGTTCCCCTCTGCCGGGCATACGGCCGTGAAATCGCAAAACCGGAGGAAGCGAGAAAGATTCTGGGACTGAGAAAGAACCCCTGAGAATCATTCGTGAAAGCTGGGTAGCTCCGGATTGCATTACGTTATGGACAACGGCAACCATAACCATCGAAGGTGAGGTGTCTCACGTGAAGCGGGCGATCGGTTTTTCAAAGGAAGAATTGCTTGAGGGGATATGGAAAGCGGAACCCAGGCTCAGGAGCATATTACGAGATGCCAAGCATGTGGAAGAGGCGCGGTATGTGTTTTTCGATTACCTCGATCGTCTGAGACGGGATCTGTACAACATGAAAGCGGACACCCCCTTTGCGGGGTTGAATGTTGTGGAGAAGAGAAATGTCCGCGAATGTATCCGGGTCCTGTCCAATACGATGAGGACGGAACATGAACACCTGACGGGGGTCTCGCCCCTGTCTCTCCTGTACGATCTTGCCAAAGGGGAAGAGGGGGCCCTTGAGAAGGTCAGCGAGGGGTTTCTTCTGGAGTACCTGGCGCTTCTGGCCGGCATCAGGGGGACATACGGAAAACACGCGCGCTATCAGGAACTGCAGGATCAAAAAGAAGGCCGGGCCGCCGCTATCGTACGGTCGTCCCAACTCGATGATTACGGGGCCATGGTGCGCCGGTATTTCAGACGGTACAAAACAGGGTTGGATCCCAGGCTGGCACAACAGAGGAAGAAACTGCAAAAGAAAATAATGAGTTATTTCAAGGCCGGAGAAGACGACTGGCACGATTACCTCTGGCATATGAAACACATTATCAAAGATATCGATACGCTCGCCTCCCTCGTCGCTCTGGATGATGAAGAGAGGGAAGGGCTGCGGATGGCGAAGAAACATCGTATTCCCTTTGAAATCACGCCCCATTACCTGTCCCTTTTTAATGAAGAGGGCCGGTCTCCCCATGATCGCGCTATTCGCGCGCAGGTTATCCCGAGTGCACGGTATTGCAGCAATGTCCTCGCGAACCAGGGGGAGGGACGCGACATGGACTTTATGGGCGAGCATGCCACGAGTCCCATAGACGGGGTCACGCGCAGGTATCCCCAGATTATCATCATGAAGCCCTTCAATTCGTGTCCGCAGATCTGTGTGTATTGTCAGCGAAACTGGGAGATCAAAGATATCGACGATAACCCCATGATGCCCAAACGAAAGGTGAAGGCCATGATCAAGTGGGCGACGGAGGATAAAAACCTTTCGGAAATCCTCATAACGGGGGGAGACCCCTTTACGCTGAACAATACCTATCTTGACTGGCTGATCGGGGAGATCGCGGCAATAGACCATGTGGACAGGATACGGATCGGCACGCGGACGCTGGTGACCCTTCCCCAGAGGATCAATGACGGCCTCCTTGACATCCTTGAGAAATACCACG
>CAZAST010000021.1:16067-18780 GCA_964487805.1 uncultured Syntrophaceae bacterium | reverse complement strand
CACCATTTAATATATATTTGAAAATATACAGAAAATAAACCTTAATGTCAATCATTTTCATCGGCCATGAGGGAAGAAAAGCAGCCGTAAGGACTGGCTCCGGATAGTGGACCGGCAAAAATTCTTGACTTGAAAATGTTACATATATATATTCGGCAGCATATGTGAAAAAATTAAGAGCAGAAAGGAAGGGACTCATGGGTACAGAGAAGAGATACTGCTCCATATGTGCGTGGAGGGGGACATGCGCAAAGCGGTTTTCCGTTCCCAAGGATGCCAGCGGGAGGGTCCACTGCCCTGATTTTACAAGAGATCTTGCTATCAAAGACGCGGATATAGACAAGATAGAACAAACCGAACAAAAACGGGGTTGACAGGGAAGAGAAAAACCATATAGAAGTGCGCCATTATACCTCTATTCAAAAGGTTGGCCTCAGGGCCAACTTTTTCGTTTTCTACACTGCAGAGAAGGGCTGATATGAAGAAGAAACTTGCCGAACTGTTGAGAAAAGCCATCTATTCCTGTTTCGCAAAGGGAACGCTGCGCGAAACGGATATCCCCTCAATAGAAGTGGAACTTCCACGAGAAGGAGCACACGGTGATTACGCATCCAATATCGCCATGGTGCTCGCATCAGGACAGCGGCGCCCCCCCCGCACGATAGCCGAATCCATCGTTGAGAGTATTGATGACAGCACCACAATCCTTGACACGGTGGAAATAGCCGGACCCGGGTTTATCAACTTTTTTATCAAGGGCACCGCATGGGCGGCACTTCTGGAGGAAGTGGATGCCCTCGGAGACAGGTACGGTGAATCCGCCATGGGTATGGGTTCCAGGGTCCAGGTCGAATTTGTCAGTGCCAATCCCACGGGGCCCCTCCACATAGGACACGCCAGAGGCGCCGTCATCGGGGATGTGATCGCCGGCATTCTCCAGGCATCGGGATTCTCCGTTTCCAGGGAATATTACATAAACGACGCCGGCAACCAGATGAACACGCTGGGAGAATCCGTGTACTACCGGTATCTGGAACTGATGGGGGAAGCGATCTCCTTTCCCGAGACCTGTTATCAGGGGGCCTATATCACGGATCTTGCCCGGGAGATACATGACGCGTACGGAGACAAATTCTTCAGATCGGGAAAGGATGAAGCGGTTCCCTTCATGACGGATTACGCGGCCGGATCCATCCTGGAAGGGATCAAGGAAGACCTGGAAACACTGGGGGTGGTCTTCGACCGCTATTTCAGCGAGAAAGAACTGTACCATGATAATAAAGTGGCTAAGATCATAGAAAAACTTCGCAATGAGGGATTCATTTACGAAGAAGATGGAACGCTGTGGTTCAAGACAACCGACTTCGGCGATGAGAAGGACCGCGTCGTCGTCCGGGGAAACGGCGATCCCACCTATTTTGCGGCCGATATCGCCTATCACCTCAACAAGTATGAGCGTGGGTTCGACAGGATCATCAATGTATGGGGGGCTGACCATCACGGGTATATACCGAGAATGCAGGCCTGTATTCAGGCCCTGGGCAGAAAAAAGGAGGATCTCGACGTTGTCCTGGTCCAGTTGGTAAACCTCCTGAGGGGGGGAGTTCCCGTCCCCATGTCCACCAGAGCGGGCGAATTCGTCACCATACGCGAGGTAACCGACGAGGTGGGAAAAGACGCGGCCCGGTACAATTTTCTGATGCGGAGGTCCAACAGCCACCTCGATTTCGATCTGGAGATCGCCAAGGCGCAGTCCAACGAAAATCCGGTCTATTACGTGCAATACGCCCACGCCAGGATCTGCAGCATCATGAGAAACGCCGTTGAGCAGGGACACCGGATCCCGTGTTACGGAGACATCCGGCTCGATCTCCTTGCCGCTTCTGAGGAGCACGAACTTATCAAGATGATCGATACCTTTCCGGAGATTGTCGAGGGAAGCGCGCAGGCCCTTGAGCCGCACCGCATACCGTACTACATCAACGACCTTGCCTCCGTTTTTCACAGCTTTTACAACAAGCACAAGGTCGTCTCTGATGACATCGATTTGACGCAGGCGAGGTTGTTCTTAATCAAATCTACCGGCATAGTAATCAGAAACGCCTTAAAATTGTTGGGGGTTTCAGCTCCGGAGCGTATGTGAGGATTAAGCGTCAAGGGTTCAGATCCGCAAAAAAGGGGAGACGATGGCGCAGAAAACCGGAGAGTTCGAATTCAAACTGGGCAGATCCGGCCTGGTATTCTTCACCTTTGTCATCGCCCTGGTTTTGCTCTTTTCCTTTGTGTGCGGGGTGATGGTAGGGAAGAACATTGAAAGTTATCCGGAAAAGATCGCCCGGGGAATACCCAACGTCATCAGAAAGACAATCACGGAACGGGTGGAAACCGGACCGGACCGGACGGATGGAAACGCCGTTGCTTCCGATGAGTCCCCCCGCGATCCCGCTCCGGATACGGCTCAAAAGGAAGAGCAGGTCGAATTCACCTTCTACGACACATTAAAAAAAACCGAGGAATCGGTAGGGCATGAAACCTTCACTCCCAGGAAGGTGCCTTCCCCGGCCACGTATTCCTCTGAAAAAAACCAGGCCGACGGTCTCTACACGGTGCAGGTGGCATCTTTCAGAGAAATAGCCATGACGGAGACATTGGGAGAGCGGCTGTCCAACCTGGGGTACACGCCCCGGGTGGATGAGATTAATCTCCAGTCAAG
>CAZAST010000021.1:0-16057 GCA_964487805.1 uncultured Syntrophaceae bacterium | reverse complement strand
TGATCATCAAGAACAGGGAATCGGAATAAACGACCATGTTTGAAAATCTCACCGAGAAACTGGACGCCGTCTTCAAAAAATTGAAGGGGCGGGGGATGCTCGACGAAGAAACCGTCGTGACCGCCATGAAAAGCATCCGGATGGCGCTGCTCGAGGCGGACGTCAACTTCCGGGTCACAAAGGAGTTCATCGAAGATGTGAGCCGGCGTGCAGTCGGACAGGAAGTTCTGGACAGCATAACCCCCGGACAGCAGATCGTCAAAATCGTCCACGACAGACTCATCGAACTGATGGGGAACGAAAGCAGCCACCTGAATCTCTCCAACCGGTTTCCCGCCCCCGTCATGCTGGTGGGTCTTCAGGGATGCGGCAAGACAACCACCGCCGCGAAGCTCGCCCGTTACCTGAAGAACAAAGATCGCAGGGTGTCTCTGGTTTCCGCGGACGTCTACCGTCCCGCGGCCATTGAGCAGTTACGGGTCCTGGGCGACAAGACGGGGGTAAACGTATATGATTCACAGGGACAGAAGGATCCGGTCAGGATCTGCGTCGATGCAGCGGAACACGGAAAGGCGAACGGCTTTGACACCCTGATCATCGACACTGCGGGCCGGCTCCATATCGATGACGAACTGATGGGCGAATTGAAGCGGATAAAGGATGCCGTCAATCCGGCCGAAATACTCTTCGTGGCCGATGCCATGACGGGGCAGGATGCCGTGTCGGTGGCGGAAAAATTTGACGCCCTGCTCGACATAGACGGCGTCGTTCTGACAAAGATGGACGGCGACGCCCGCGGGGGAGCCGCACTGTCTCTGAAGAAAGTGACCGGGAAACCGGTCAAGTTCATCGGGATGGGGGAGAAGAGCGACGCGCTGGAAGTCTTTCACCCCGAACGCATGGCGTCCCGGATTCTCGGCATGGGCGACATTCTGACCCTGGTCGAAAAGGCCCAGACGGCGATGGACGAGAAGGCCGCCCGGGAGCTTGAACGAAAGATCCGGAAGGATTCATTCACCCTGAACGACCTGAAAAAGCAGTTGGGGCAGATACAGAAAATGGGATCTCTCCAGGATATTATTGGGATGATACCCGGTCTCGGAAAGATAAAGGCCCTGAAGAACGCCACGCCGGATGCGCGAGAACTGATTAAGACAACCGCCGTCATTGATTCCATGACGGAAGAGGAACGACTCAATTACAAAATCATCAACGGTCAGAGGAGAAAAAGAATCGCCCGGGGCAGCGGCACCACGGTGCAGGATGTAAACACGGTTCTCAAAAACTATATCGAGATGAGAAAGATGATGAAAAAGTTGTCGAAGGGGGGCATGAAATCGATGATGAGAGGAAATTTGCCCTTTAAATAAAAGAAAACATGTGCTAATAAGCAAACTTAATCCATACTATCGGGAGGTGATAATCACCGGAATGGCAGTTAAAATACGATTGACACGAATGGGCGCAAAAAAGAGACCGTTTTACCGGATCGTCGTGGCTGACAGCGAAGCGCCGAGAGATGGAAGGTTCATTGAAATAGTAGGCAATTACAACCCCTTGACGGACCCCGCTGAGATAACCATCAAGGAAGACCGGGTGGCGGATTGGATGTCCAGAGGAGCCAAACCGACACAGACGGTGCTCAGCCTCCTGAAAAAGAAGGGAATCGTAGCGAAAACAGAAGAAGCCAAAAAGACGCAGGCATAGATTTTGGGTGATACGGAACCATCTTCATCTTACTTATTCTAATGATCACGGGGAGGGGTGCTGCGATGAAAGAATTGGTCAAGTACATGGCTCAGGCGTTGGTAGATCATCCCGAAGATGTGGATTGCACCGAGGTGGTCGGCGAGCAGACTTCTGTGATTGAACTGCGGGTTGCGAAGGATGACCTGGGGAAGGTCATCGGCAAACAGGGGAAAACCGCGAAGGCGATGAGAACCATTCTGAGCGCGGCTTCGTCCAAGCTGCACAAAAGGGCGGTCCTCGAAATTATAGAATAAGTGAATGATCTTCTTGAGATAGGAAAAATCGTTAAATCCAGCGGTCTGAAAGGCCGGCTTAAAGTTCTTTCATATTGTGAATCGACACGGGAGCTCAAAACCCCAGATCGTGTTTTTGTCGGAGAAGACAGTGAGCACGTATCTTTGTTCACCGTGAGATATCTCCGCGCCAAAGGCGGCTCGTTCACCCTCGAACTTGAGGGGATCGATTCAATAGAGACAGCCGGCGAACTGGTGGGGCAATCCGTCTTTCTTGAGCCGGAGCGGCTTCCGGAGGGCGAGTACTACTGGAAAGATATCATCGGACTCGATATTGTGACGGAAAGCGGCCTGAAACTCGGCGCCATTACGACGGTTCTGCCAACGGGAAGCAACGATGTCTATATCTGCAGCGGTGATGAAGGGGAGATTCTCATCCCGGCATTTGATGACGTGGTACGAGAGATCGACATTGAAAAAGGCGTTATGGTCGTGAGACTCCCCGAAGGGTTGTAGAATGATCACCTTTGATATCCTGTCCGTCTTCCCGGAGATGTTTCACTCCCCCCTTGACAGCAGTCTCTTGAAAAAAGCGATAGACAGGGGAATCGTCGAAGTAAACCTCCATAATATCAGGGATTACGCCGCAGACAAACACAGGACGACAGACGACACCCCATACGGGGGCGGCGGCGGCATGGTCATGAAGGTGGAACCGGTCGCGCGTGCCCTTCATGCCCTCGATCCCGCTCGAGACGGGGCATCCATTATCCTTCTGTCGCCGCAGGGGGAACCGTTCAGGCAGAAGATCGCGGAGGAACTCTCCCGCTGCTCACGGGTCATCCTCATATGTGGGCATTACGAGGGGATAGACGAACGAATCAGGGAGCATCTGGTTGATCGTGAGATATCGATCGGTGATTATATCCTGAGCGGAGGGGAATTGCCCGCCATGATCGTGATCGACGCGGTCTCCCGTCTTGTGCCGGGATTTGTGGGAAACAGCGAATCGGTGCTGTACGACTCTTTTTCGACCGGTCTTCTGGAAGGCCCCCACTACACCAAGCCCCGGGAGTACGAGGGATGGAAGGTCCCCGATATACTCGTTTCGGGCCACCAGAAAAAAATTGACGGATGGCGGCGTCGGGAATCTCTCAGACGAACCCTCCAGAGGAGACCGGATCTGCTCGAACACGCCGATCTTGCGGAAGAAGACCGAAGGATCCTTGAAGAGCTCAGGGCGGAAGGCTCGCACCCTTCATCATGAGCGCCGGAAACCTGTACATCGCTCTTTTACATTACCCCGTCTACAACAAACGGGGAGATATCGTGACAACGGCGGTAACCAACATGGATATTCACGACATCTCACGGACCGCCCGGACCTATGGCGTGAAACGGTTTTATATCGTAACGCCCATAGAAAAGCAGAAACAGTTTGTAGAACGCATTTTGAGTCACTGGCAGAAAGGCTATGGCGCCAGCTACAACCCTTCACGGAAAGAGGCCTTCGACATCGTGAGGGTGGCTGATACACTTGACGATGTCATACAGGCTGTTTCGGAAGAGACAGGGCAGCGGGTCCATGTAGCGGCCACAAGCGCCGCTTCACGAGGGGCATCTTTGAGCTGTGAAGAGATGAGGGGAAAGATATCTCAGGGCAGCGAACCATTTCTCATTCTTTTTGGAACGGGATGGGGGATAGCCGAAGAGGCTCTCGAAAAAGCGGATTTCGCCGTGGAATCGATACGGGGCAATTCCGATTACAATCACCTGTCCGTCAGGGCGGCAGCAGCCGTCATGCTGGACAGGCTGTGCGGACACTAACAAATTATTACTATGCTATATCAGAGGAGGATTTTTTATTATGAATGTTCTCGATAACATCGAAAAAGAACAGATGCGAATGGATATTCCCGGCTTCAGGCCGGGTGACACCGTGAAGGTGCATGTAAAGATCGTTGAAGGACAAAAAGAGCGCATCCAGGTATTTCAGGGCTCCGTCATACGCAAGAGAGCGGGACAGAACCGCGCCAACTTCACCGTGCGGAAGATATCGTCAGGCGTCGGCGTGGAAAGGACCTTTCCTCTCCATTCCCCTGCGATTGACAAGATAGAAGTGGTCATGAGAGGCAAAGTACGCCAGTCGAGACTGTACTATCTGAGAGGCCTCAAAGGGAAGAAGGCACGGATAAAGGAACTGGGCAGAAGGTGAGATGCATCAATTCGAACTGCGCGCCCGCCGGCGCGGTTTCAGCGCTATCGCCGGCGTTGACGAGGCCGGGAGGGGTCCTCTCGCCGGTCCCGTTGTTGCCGCGGCAGTCATTTTCCCTCCGAATTACATCAACGGGGAGATCAGAGATTCGAAAAAGCTGACTCCCCGGAAACGCGAATCCCTATACACAACAATACGAAATGAGGCAATCTCCGTCGGTCTGGGGATTGTGGACGCCGCATCTATCGACAGGATGAATATCCTTCAGGCGGCGCTGTCCGCCATGCTGATAGCCGTTTCGAACCTCTCCCCCCAGCCCGATTACATCCTCATTGACGGAATACATACCATCAAAACGTCCATCGCACAGGAAACGATCATCGGGGGTGATTCACTCAGCCTTTCCGTGGCGGCCGCGTCTATCATAGCAAAGGTATCAAGAGATCAGATCATGGACAGATATCATACCCTGTATCCTCAGTATAACTTCCTGAAAAACAAGGGGTACGGCACAAAAGAACACCGGGAGGCCCTGAAAGAATATGGCCGATGCAAGATCCACAGACGGTCCTTCAAGATCAGCTAACAGAGCAAAGGGGATCAGGGGAGAGGATGCGGCTGTGGCCTGTCTGAAAAAGGAAGGGTATCGGATCATCGAGAGAAATTACCGGTGCCGGTATGGAGAGATCGACATTATCGCCATGGACAAACAGGAAGTGGCCTTCGTCGAGGTCAAGGGAAGGGAATCAGACTTTTTCGGATCCCCTGAAGAAGCCATCGGCGCCGAAAAGCAGAAAAAAATCTCCAGAACGGCGCTGAGCTACCTCCAGGAAAGAGGGCTCACCGACCGTAACGCGAGGTTTGATGTGGTGACCATACGGTTCACTCCCCAGGGAAACCGGGTAACACTGATACGAAACGCCTTCGACTTGAACGCGTAAATGCCGGATCGTCATGAAACAGGGAACTCTGTATATCGTCGCCACACCCATCGGCAATCTGGAGGACATCACCCTCCGGGGCATCCGCGTCCTCAAAGAAGTGGGGCTGATAGCGGCGGAGGACACACGGAGAACCAAGATCCTCCTCGATGCCCACGGGATTGACACACCTCTGACCAGCCTCCACGACCATAACGAACTGAAAAAGAGCGAATCCCTCATATCCATGCTGCGTGAAGGGACCGATATTGCCTACGTATCGGACGCGGGAACCCCGGGGATATCAGATCCCGGATATCTCTTCGTCAATCACGCTATCGCCCAGTCTATCACAGTCGTTCCGGTCCCCGGGCCGGTTGCCGCTGTCGCCGCCCTCAATGCCTCTGGCCTTCCCATGGACAGTTTCGTCTTCTTCGGCTTCCTTCCCTCCCGTCGCGGGAAGAGAAGACAGTTCCTCGAATCCGTTCGGGAAGAACCGAAAACCATGGTCTTCTACGAATCTCCCAACCGGCTCGTCTCTGCCCTGGAGGATATCCGGGAAATCCTCGGGGAGCGGCAGATTGCTGTATCGAGAGAATTGACGAAGCTATACGAAGAGACACTGCGCGGCACCGCCGATGAAATCATCGAATCATTCCGAGGGAAACGGGTCAAGGGGGAGATCACGATCGTTGTTTCGGGTGCCGTCGCCGAACGTGCGAGCGTTTCACCCGAAGCGATACGGGCACGGTTCCGCGACGCACGCACGGATTCCACGTCCTCCACCCGCGATATCATCAACACGCTCTCGGAGGAAATGAACATGCCGAGGAAAGAGATATACCGGCATGTCCTTGCGTTCATAGAGGAAGAATCGCACGATGAATCGTCCTGACTGTACGGAAGGAAGGAAAGCAACATCAGAATCGGGGGTATACCGTGGGTAATCGAGATCTCCTGCTCTCCATCGATAACGGAACGCAGAGCCTGAAAGCCCTCCTCTTCGACCTGAACGGGGAACTGGTGGCGCGCCGGCAGGTCGTCTTTGAGCCTTACTATTCGGAGCAGCCGGGATGGGCGGAGCAGGACCCCGCCGTATTCTGGGACGCCCTCTGCCGGGCCTGTCAGGAACTGTGGAAACAAGGGCCATTTCGGGAGCGAATTGCCGGCGTCTCCATCACGACGCAAAGAAGCACGTTCATCAACGTCGACCGGAACGGCACACCCCTCCGCCCCGCCATGATATGGCTGGATCAGCGGAAGACCCACGGACTGCACCCCCTGGGGGGGCTGTGGGGTCTTCTCTTCAAGATCGCACGCGTCAGCGACACGATCTCCTACCTCCAGGCCGAGGCCGAGGCAAACTGGATCCGTACCTATCAACCCGATATCTGGAAAAAGACACACAAATATCTCCTCCTCTCCGGGTATCTGACCTACCGTCTCACAGGAGAATTCGTCGACTCCATCGGGTGCCAGGTTGCCATGATCCCTTTTGACTACAAGCGCCTGCGCTGGGCTTCCGACTGGAGCTGGAAATGGAAAGTAATTCCCGTGGAACGTGCACTGCTCCCGGAACTCGTCCCTCCGGGTCAGCCACTGGGGAGCATCAGCCGGAAGGCGGCCGAAGAAACGGGCATTCCCGAAGGCCTTCTTCTCATAGCGGCGGCGACCGACAAGGCGTGCGAGGTGATCGGTTCGGGAAGTCTCGACCCCTCCATCGGCTGTCTCAGTTACGGCACAACCGCCACCATCAATGTTACCAGCAAAAAGTACGTGGAACCGATTCCCATCCTACCTCCCTACCCTTCCGCGGTGCCCGGGTATTATACCATCGAAGTGCAGATCTACCGAGGGTTCTGGATGGTAAGCTGGTTCAACAGGGAATTCGGCTATCAGGAGCAGCAGGAGGCGTCCCTGCAAGGAGTCACGCCGGAAACCCTCTTTGACAAAATGGTGGATGATATTCCCCCCGGCTCCATGGGGCTGATGTTGCAACCTTATTGGACCCCGGGGTTAAAGCTCCCCGGACCGGAGGCCAAGGGAGCCATCATCGGCTTCGGCGATGTGCACACGAAGGGGCATTTTTACCGGGCCATTCTGGAGGGATTGGGGTATGCCCTCAGAGAGGGGAAAGAGCGGATAGAAAAACGGACCCATATCCCCATCACCAGCCTCCGCGTATCCGGCGGCGGGTCGGAGAGCAGAAACGCCATGCGTGCGGCGGCGGATATCTTCGGCTTGCCCACCGCCCGGCCCCACGTCTATGAAACATCGGGGCTCGGCGCGGCCATCGATACCGCCGTTGGTCTCGGTCTGCACACCGATTTTGAATCCGCGGTCAGAGCCATGACGTACGTGGTCGAGGTTTTCGAACCAAATCAGGAAAATCACGAGATCTATGATCGGCTCTACCGCGAGGTCTACGAAAAGATGTACAAACATCTAAAACCCCTCTATAAGCGAATCAGGGAAATCACCGGCTATCCCCGGTAAGACGATGGAAAGCAGAGCTACTCTCGGCACTGCCCTCTCATACACCCCCAAAGTTATCCGCAGCCACAAAGCAGCCGCCTCACAGTCAATATTCGACCCATTCGCCGCCTATGCGAACAAGCCTTCTAACGTCTCCACCCGTCAGGAACAACCCCCATCATCACTGCTGGTGGCATCATTAGCGACACCAGTTCATGATTTTTTGTCCTTTCAACCCCTTTCCCCACCAGCGAAAAACACCCCCCGTGCGGAATCTTCTACCCGGACCGTTCCACTCCCCGGATATTTTTCTCTTCCGTAAGCGGCTAAGCACTCCCTTCCCCCCACAAAACCCTCAATTGAGTAAAAGGCAGTTCTTAACGTATCGAAAACACTTAAAAATACTGCTTTGGTAGTATTTACAACAGGTTCTAAATCGGGGAAAAGGGGAGCCACGTGAAAGATACACAGAACTGCCAAATACCGGGGAATACCTTGATGGGAGGGAATCGGGAAATGAAAAGACTATGGTGTATTATATCGGCGCTGCTTATATTCTCACTGTCGGGGATGGCCCGCGCTACGACATTCGAATGGGATCTCGGCGATCTGTATGACCTTGATCACAACTATTATCATACCTGGGGTGAAGACGGCTGGGCGATCCCCACGGGAGAGACCATAACGTCGGCATCCCTGACCTTTCACGGCATACGCAATAACGACTGGAGTTCGAATGACCTATATCTCCATCTCCTTGATACGGCGGTTGACGGCGTAAGGACGGGGTGGGACGGGTCGAGGGATGGCTCCTATTTTGCGAGCTTGGGCTACAGCGGGATTCAGGTCGCCTTGGAGCACTGGGAGAATCTCCCGCCTATCGCGCAGGACATAACATACTCATTTAACGTGTCTGAGATCGGCACGCTGATCGCGTACCTGGAAAATGACGGCGTCTTCGGACTCGGGTTCGATCCCGACTGTCATTTCTATAACAGTGGCATATCATTCAATGTCGGGACATCGAGCGCTCCGGTTCCCGAACCGGCCACCATGCTGCTCCTCGGATGCGGTCTGGCAGGGGTCGGACTGATAAGGCGGAAAAAGGGTTAACAAAAAGTGGCCTCAATCAAAACGCCCACCGACTGAAGGCCGGTGGGCGTTTCATATCGCACCCTCTCAACACACAGAAACGTATGTCAGCTCTCACTTGCCGCTGCCTGTTTTTTTTCCTTCTTCTTCTCCAGCTTCTTTTCGAGTTTCTGCTGTCGTTTGCTTACCTCAGCAGATTCTTCCTCAGCCCTTCCCTTCTTCGCCTTTTCCTCATTGGGAACGGCCATCTTTTCCGCCTTCATTTTCGCCTTTTCTTCTATCTTTTGCTCTTTTTTGTCTATAGTGGCGAGCCTGGCGCCGATCTTTCGTAGTTCGGCCCGTATCTTTCTCACTGTGGCGTCATGCGCTATCTTTTCCCCGTCGAGGCCCTGTTCCCTCAAGGTTTCCATGCGGCGGCTCAATACCCCTTCCCAGCGAGTCTTCTGGGCATCCCGTGCGCTTTTATCTTTAGAAGCCATACATTCCTCCTCTTTCTAATCTCGTCCTCGCAGACTCCCCCGTCTCCGGAAGTGCCAAAGCCCGGCTACTCTGCCACAAACGGCCAGGCAAAGTCAACAGGAGAAACCGGTTCCCGCCCCGGTCTTACGGCAAGAAGAACAGAAAAAGCGCCACATTTTGATTTGACACCCGCCATAATCATGGTATATTCCCAGCATGGCAGCGAGAAAAAAAGAGGCCGATTTTAATGACTATTTCGACTTTCTGTGGGAATACGCCCGATCCAGGAAGATCAGCAAGGGCGCGTTCATGAAGGAATCAGGCCTTTCTCCACAGCGCTTCAGCGAGTTCTCGCAGGGAAGCAGAAACATTACCGGCGAGTATTTTCTCAAGATGCTTGAAGGGGTCGGCCTGACCACCGATGAGCTTGAACGGCTCAGCGGCAGATCCTTCTCCGATGATCAGCGCGGCCTCCTGCAGTTCGACGCCTTCGTCAAGAGCCAGAGGCCCTTTCTGGAAGAGCTGATGAAAGACTCCGCGAAGCTGCAGGCATGCAAGGCCATCATCAAGTTCGACCGCGTCTGGAGCGACCCCCACGTCCAGCGCCTCGTAACCAAACTGCCTGAGCTCAAAAAACGCACCCGTTCCTTCTGGAGCAACCTCTCCAAGCCGTAACCTCTGTCCCCCCGCCTACCCCTGATGACATCAACCCCGGATATGAAATACGGATAAAAAGGAAATTCGTGGCGAAAGAAAAGATTCCATCGACTCCTGCCATCCGCGCCCTCAAAGAGCACGGCGTTACCTTTACCCTCCGCCCTTACAGATACGAAGAGCGGGGAGGAACCGCCGTGGCCGCCCGCGAACTGGGATGCGACGAGCATGAGACCGTCAAGACGCTCGTCATGGAGGACGAGCATAAGAAACCGCTTATCATCCTCATGCACGGCGATCGTGAGGTGTCGACAAAGAACCTGGCCCGGATTATGGGAACGAAATCGGTCACTCCCTGCGATCCCGCCGTGGCTCAGAAACACACGGGGTACATGGTGGGGGGAACCTCTCCCTTCGGCATACGCAGGGCCATGCCGATCTATGTGGAGGAGAGCATTCTGGACCTGCCGCGCATATTCATAAACGCCGGGCACCGGGGCCTCCTCGCCGAGATGAACCCGGCGGATATGGCGCGACTTCTGAACCCGAAGTCGGTACAAGTCGGAATATAAGAGCCGGTCTTCCCCGCCATCTCCGTCGAGAAAGATTTTTAATCTGATTCGAAGCTCAAAAAAATGAAGAGGGAAGAGGCATTCGTTAAGAGGCTGATACGGCAGAGAATGGGTGGAGGAAAAATAAAGGAGATCAACACTAGACAGGAACAGCACCCAAAAAATGTTCCCCAACTACCGACCAGGACGCCCCTGTCCAGAGTGAAATTCTATCTCATGATACATACCAAGATCCAAGGGTAAAAAGGGTTCTTCAGAGGAGATGATTCCGGAACCCTGTGTCCCGATCGTCCATGGCCGCCACAGCCAATTATGTCATCGATCATGCCGGCACGCGGGAATCACGAGGGGGTTGGGCATAGCGCCCAACCCCCTCGTTCTGTCTGCATGGTAAATCGATAAAAGGTCCTTCCGGCTGTCATGACCAGGAACCGGGAACGCCTTGACATTCACGCATGATCAGAGGGGGCGTCCCGGATTATGAGAATAGTCTCTCACGGCAATGAACGCGCTCTTCTGCGTCGTTGCGACACATGCATCAACAATGTAAGCACGGTGATCACAAAACCAGCATAAAGAGTGTATCCAACCTGGAGCGCCATGAGGAAACCTCCCGCAAAATATCCTGCTCGCAGTGCCAGAGTCATACCTCTATTACCTAATCGCATTGTTCCGATGCCCAGGAGGTATCCATGCAGGCTTGCATTCACACATAATATTCCCAGCACGCATGGAATGAGATTCAGGATGGTTCCGCTGATGGGCCCATTCAGAATGAGGCTCGGATGCAATACGAAGAGGAATGGCAGCAAGTAGTTGATGGTCGACAACTTTGATGCCGTGGTGGCTATAGACATCGCTGGTGCCCCGGCCAGAGGCTGTGCAGAAAAAGCGGCGATCGCAACGGGGGGCGTGATATAGGAAAGTACCGCGCAATACAGCACAAAAAGATGCACTGCCATTTGATTCAATCCGGATTGCACCAAGGCTGGCGCGAGAACCACGGCCAGAAAAATATAGCATGCCGTGATGGTCATTCCCATTCCCAGAATGAAACTCGCTATGGCTCCCAGCATAAGCAACAACGCCAGATTGCCTCCTGCCAGTGCCACAATTTCCCTTGACAGTGAATGGCCCGCGCCGGTCAGAGACATGGAACCTATGATCATTCCGACGGCCACAAAAATGGTGGTGAGCCCAGCCAAGAGTCGTCCCGACTGCTCGAAGAACTGGAGCATCTTTTTGACACTCAGCCTGCTGTCTTTGTTGAAATTCGTAAGAAGAAAGATAAGGATGGCCGTGAAATATGCCGCCCGGGCTTCCAGCCTGTAAAAGAGGAGCACTATCAGCAGCACAAGGGCAAGTGCATAGAACCAGCCTTCTTTCATGACCTTCACGAGCGATGGTAGTTCATTCTTGGGCAGTCCTTTCAGTCCATTGACGGCTGCGTACGCATCAACATGTATGAAAAGACCGAAATAGTAGAGAAGGGAGGGGATAATGGCCGCTTTCACTACGCTGAGATAGGTAACCCCCATAAAGGATGCCATGATAAAGGCCGTGGCACCCATTATGGGGGGCATGAGAACCCCTCCGGTGGATGCACAGGCTTCAATGGCCCCGGCGTATTTCCCCTCGAATCCACTCCGCTTCATAATGGGAATCGTAAAACTTCCCGTGGTGACCACATTTGCCGGCACACTGCCGCTCATGGAACCAAACAGGGCACTTGCAAAAACGGATACCTTCGCAGGGCCTCCTCTGAAATGGGCAAAAAGAGCGGTCGCCAGGTCGAGAAAAAATTTCCCTCCCCCTGTAATCTGCAATGCCACCCCAAACAGAATGAAACCGAGGACAAGACGGCCGAGAACCTGCATTGGTATTCCCAGCAAACTGTCATTCCCGAGTGCGTGAAACGTAGCGACCCTGAAAAGGGGAAAGCTGAGCCCTTCGAGTGGCCCGGGCATAACGGACGCGAAAAGAGGATACATTGACAATATCAGAACAACAACGGCGATAACCAGGCCCGATGATCGTCTCAGAGCTTCCATTACCAAAATTAAGAGGATAAGACTTAATATCTGCACGTGCTTCGGTGCTGCCGCTGACCAGCCTTTGTAGACGATATCCAGGCCGTGCCAGGCAAAGTAGAGGCATATTCCGATGGTGGCACAAAACAGAATCACATCTATCAGGAAAAAGATTCTCGTGTCGATACCTTTCTTGAGAGGATAGAGAATGAACACAAGCGACACAAGCAAGGCAATAAGAATATAAAAATAAGAATTTTCCATGATAGTGACGTTGAAAAGACGAATATTGAATACATCATTGACGGCAAAGGCTATCGCTATGGCTGAAAAAGCAATAAGAAGGCCCCGCCAGAACGTACTCAGCGATCTCTGTTGCTTATCGGCTGCTTTTTCTGTGGGTTTTGGCATATTGACCTCTCATGTAATTCATGTTTTAGAGGACGGAACTACGACAAGAAGGGGGGGCGTACATGCCCCCCCCTTTCAGTTCTTGCGGTTTCGTTCCGGTTATTGTCCAAGCGCGGCTGCACGCTCTTTAAGCCAGAAAGCGGGGAAGTCCTTGTCAGAGATTTTCTGGGCATCCGCCTTAGCGATAGTGGCGTTCCATATCTTTTTCAGTTTTTTCTGCCGTTCAATTGCCGCCTGATTGATTTTCTCATATTCATCTTTCCACAATCCTTTTTCCTTGAGATACCGCACAGACCCATCGTGGAAGGGCCAGCATGTACCGCTTTCAAAGAGTTTCAGATTTGCATCCATCGGCCAGCAGAGCTTCATGGCACCGGAGGGATCCTTTTCACTCACCACAGCATAGGCCTCATGCGTCGCTTTTGTGATGAAATAGGCGAGATCGTCGGAGAGCTCCGCATACCCCAGAAAGATGGGGTAGGGATAGGTAATGGTGTCAGCCGGCTTTTCCTTCGAGACTCCGGCTCCCATGGTGGACCTGAAGGGTGCGTAAAAGGGAAGAATGGATTTCATGGCCTTCCATGCTTCTTTATCTTCCGCGGGAGGGCTCAGATAACGGACTCCATAAGGGCTTGCTTCCAGCTCATACATGTCTCCACCGGTCACATTGTAATAGCATGTATCCACCGTGCCGCTGAGGACCGCTTTTGCGGCGGCTCCATAGCCGGGGACCTCCACCCTGACTACATCGTCCCATGTTAATCCTCCGGCCCTCAGAAACGATGTGACGGCGGTATTGACTGAAGCCGCACCGGGAATAAAGGGAACTTTCTTGCCTCTCAGGTCAGAAAGCTTGTGGATATCGGAAGTCCCCCTCACTGCCATGGGGCATCCCGGGTGCTGTGCCAACCACATAAACCTGAACTCCTGCGGACCCCAATCCCTGGTAGCATATTCTTCAAGGCCCTCCTGCGCAAAATAAGCGGCAACCCCTGTCGCCGTGAAATCAACCTCCTTTGAACGGAGCGGTATCAACCGCGCCATGTCAGTTCCCGCAGGAATCACGCGCAGCCTGGTACCATATTTTTCCAGCCAGGCATCCCCAAAATACGCCAGCATTGGGTAAGCGCCCGAACCCACGTTATAGGCTGAACATGACAACCGTGCCGGCGCCTCAGCTTTTTTTTGAGCGCCGCTCAAGGCGGGCAGCATAGTCATCAATGCAACGACCAAACCTATGGTGATGAATCTGATTTTTCTCATATCGGAACCTCCAATCCATGATAGTGTGTTGTTAATGTTCCCGAATAACAGTGTGGGGGACAAAGAAACTTCCGTACTTCTCATAGTACAGCCTATGCAATTGTTCATTTCCTTCTGCGGTGCGCACCACTTCTCTCAGTCTTTCCAAAACCGATAGCGCGCCCCGCATTCAGGCTCACCTCCTGAGACCACTGTGAGCGGCAGCAAAAATACAAACGATCAAAATATGGCCACTGGTCGGCCCCTCATAAGTGATAAACCCGGTGTTGTCAAGAAAAATCCCATGACAGGATCTGATTGAAGAGGCGGCGCAAACTGCAGGCAGTAAGAAGGAATGGGCCGGAGGAATTGGGGCGATGACGGATGAAACAATGATTTTTTCAGCGGAACCGGGACTTTCTTCAGGATGATCTCTTCGAGGTCAACCCTATGGCTGGCGTTGTCACTGTCAATCCGAAGCTCTAAAAAAGATGGAGGGTAAAGAGCTCTTCGTCAGTAAACTGATCAGGCAGCGGGTGAAGGGGGAATATGCTAAAACTACTCAAAAACAAGATCGTAGTAAAATCGAGAGGGGAATACTTCTCCAGGGGATTCCGGTCAAGGATTTTATTTTAAGGCCGGACATATGTCCGTATCAGGCAAAAGAGGAACTGTTTAACGGCCACCATCTGACGTCGTCAATTCCCCGCACTATTTGACAGGTCTCCACCGTGACGCGGAAGAGCGCGCAATCCGCTGAACGAAGAAAGGTCCCCAGGGCCGGATGCCGCTTCAGATGCGAGCTGAGGGCAGCGGCACGTTCCGTGTTTCCGATTTCTTCCGCTTTGCCGAGCGCGGTGAGCACAAAACCTTCCTGCGTACCTGAAGCGTGTGCTTCCCGCCTGTCGATAAAAACCGCGACCTTGCTGTTATGAACCAGGTTTCTGTACTTCCGCGTGCCGCGATACGTGGCAAAGATCAGGCGGCGGCATCCGTCGGTCGGCGTGATGGCTATCAGACTCGCGTGCGGCTGGCCGCCGCTTTCTGTCGTCAGAACCGCAAAGAGAGAATCCTGAAGCGCTCCTTCAATGACTGCTTTGATATCGATCTGATTATTCATTCCCTTGTCCTTCAAACCCTGTTTGCGTCTCTCCCCTGTACGCGCAACGTTAGGGTAAATTCTAATAAAACTCGGTCGCTATTGCCATATAAAACTTGTGACATACGCAAACTCATATGTCGATTCCCAGAAACGCGCGCAGCAGGTAGCCGATCAGGAAGCTGAACGCCGCAACACTCAGGCTGAGCCCCGCCATCTCGAGAAAACGCGTTCGGAACGATTCTCCCTTAGCCACGGAGATGTAGTAGTTGAAAACGGCAATAATCAGAACAGCCCCTGCTAAGGTGCACCCCAGACACAGGTAGTAGTTGTCCAGGACAAGATAGGGAAGGATGAGGAAGAAGACGGTGATCAGGTATGCAACACCGGTGTAAAGCGATGCCCGAAGGGGTTTTTTGCTTGTATCTTCCGCCTTCGTGGAGAGGTACTCGGAGGCGGCCATGGAGAGAGCGGCGGCGATGCCGGTGATCAGGCCGGTCAGAGCGATCAGCCTGGTGTTCTGAAGAGCCAGTGTCAGACCGGCCAGCGCCCCGGTCAGTTCGACCAGGGCGTCGTTGAGGCCCAGAACCATTGAACCGGTGTATTGCAGCCGTTCTTCGTCCAGCATTTCAATGAGAGCGGCTTCATGCTGATCCTCTTCGTTCATGATTGCTGCCGCCTCCGGAATCTCAGCCCGCAGTTCGTCGTAGTTGTCCTGGGCGCCCTGTTCTCCCCCCTCCATAAGTTTGACGCCGAAAGTAAAACCAAAAATCCGGCTGATCCAGTAGTACAACCACATCTTTCTCCGGTCGGGGTTCACATCCTGGCCGGTATAGCTGCGCCACGTGTGATAGTGTTCCAGTTCCTCCCGGGAGATTTTCTCCAGAACACGCCGGTTTTCAGGGT
>CAZAST010000020.1:0-19229 GCA_964487805.1 uncultured Syntrophaceae bacterium | reverse complement strand
ATGGCTGTCGGCGACGATGCCGGGGCCATCAAGGGGAGCCTTGACTACCTGCTCGGCGTCTCCGATGCCCTGATCGTCATGGGGGGGCTCGGTCCGACCGTGGATGACATTACGACTGCGTGTATTGCCGGCGCGTTCGGTCTCGCGCTTCACACCGATGAACCGGTCCTGAAACGGCTCAAGGAGCGATTCGCCGGATTCAATATACCGTGGACGGAGAATAACGCGAAACAGGCGATCTTTCCGGAGGGCGCCCTGATTATCAATAATCCGGCGGGAACAGCGTGCGGATTCTGCCTGGAGCGATCGGGGAAGCCGGTTATTGTCATACCGGGGGTGCCAGCCGAGGCGCGGCGCATGATGATTGAGGGGGTGATTCCCCTGCTCGCTGAACGGCTCGGATCCCGTGAACAGATACTGAAGCGCACAATCAAGGTTTTCAGACTTACCGAGTCCCGGATCGATCAGGAGCTGTCCGAAATTGACCTCAACATCCCGGGAGTGGGGATCGGTTTTTATCCCCGGTTTCCGCAAATCAATCTGGTGATCACATCCAGGGGCGACGATGCGGCCAGGGTGAAAGAAAACCTGAAGGTTGCCGAGCAGAGAATTGCCGGCAGACTCGACGAATATATATTCGGGTATGACGACGAAACCATGGAAGGGGTGGTGGCAGGGCTTCTGACCGACAGGGGGCTAACCCTCGCGGTGGCGGAGTCATGTACCGGAGGTTTGATTACCGATCGCCTCACCGACGTACCGGGGAGTTCCCTCTTCCTGGAGCGGGGGGTGGTCGTATACAGCAATGCCTCGAAAATCGATCTGCTCGGAGTTCCCGCTTCCGTTATAGAGAAGCACGGCGCAGTGAGTAAAGAAACCGCTCTTCTCATGGCCGAGGGGGTACGGCGGCTCGGAGGAACTGATATGGGACTCGCGACAACAGGCATTGCCGGTCCCGCGGGGGGGACGGAGGAAAAACCCGTTGGGACGGTGTTTGTGGCCCTTTCCTTCGGAGAGGGGACTGCCTGCCGCAGGTACCAGTTCAGGTGGGACCGGCGGAGGAACAAGGAGATCTCGGCTCAGATAGCACTGGACATGCTGAGACGTGCCCTGATCGGAGGAATAGAAACCATTGACAGGACGACATCGGCATATTACGGGAACATCTGCCGGTCCTCGTGGTAAAAGAGAATCTTCATGAATGACACAAGATCGATACGGTCATTCCTGGCGGTAGAACTTCCTCCGCATATCCAGGGCCAGATAGAAAGACTCAAGGAAAAGCTGCGTTCCGACGTGGGGGCAATCCGCTGGACCGGTACGGACGGGGTGCACCTCACGCTGAAATTCTTCGGCGACATAGCCCCGGATGCTGTTGACTGTATCTCTGAAACTGTGGAGAGGCATACCGGAGTTGCCCCTCCGTTGAAGCTGGCCCTTGGTTCGCCGGGGGGATTCCCCGATCAGAACAGGCCGCGGGTCTTGTGGCTCGGCGTCGGCGGCGATACGGACCGGCTGGCGGCCCTGCAGGCGTCGATTGACAAGGATCTGGAGAAAGAGTGGGGTCTCCCGATAGAGAAAAGGGCGTTCACGGCTCACCTCACTCTGGGAAGAGCCCGATCCCGCTCCGGAGTCATCACGGGGACACATAATCTGCGTGAGATGGTGGGGGACTTGAGCATGCACTGCTTCACGGCGAAAGAATTGATACTTTTCAAAAGCGATTTGACGCCCGCGGGTCCGGTGTATACGAAGCTTGCCTGCTTCTCCTTCGAAGGGCACGCGGCAGTAGCATAGTTGTTTTATACCCTCATTACGTTCTTATCCGAGGTTTTTCGAGAACATTTTTACTGGACGGTATGGTATACCAACAAGGGAGGTTGTTATGAGGTCTGAAACTGACAGAGAAAAAGCCGTGGATCTGGCTATCACACAGATCGAGAAGCAGTTTGGAAAGGGTTCCATCATGAGACTGGGGGGGGACGAGTTCATCTCCGATGTTCCCGCCATACCAACGGGTTCCATCAGCCTTGATATCGCCCTCGGCGTCGGGGGTGTCCCCCGGGGAAGGGTCATCGAGATATTCGGTCCCGAGTCGGGGGGGAAGACCTCTCTCGCCCTCCACATTGTTGCCGAGGCGCAGAAACGGGGCGGGCTTGCCGCCTTTGTGGACGCGGAACACGCCCTGGATGTGCACTACGCGCGCAAGATCGGGGTGAATACGGACGATCTTCTCATATCGCAACCGGACACGGGCGAGCAGGCGCTTGAGATCGCCGAGGTTCTGGTGCGAAGCGGGGCGGTTGATGTTCTCGTCATCGATTCAGTCGCCGCCCTGGTTCCCCGTTCGGAGCTGGAGGGGGATATGGGGGATGCTCAGATGGGGCTTCAGGCGCGGCTCATGTCACAGGCGCTCAGAAAACTGACCGGGACCATCGGCAAGACCATGACCACGGTTATCTTTATCAATCAGATGCGCATGAAGATCGGGGTGTTTTTCGGCAATCCGGAGACGACGACGGGAGGAAACGCTCTCAAGTTCTACGCGAGCATGCGCCTGGATATCCGGAGGGTATCGGCCATAAAACAGGGGCAGGATGTCATCGGGAACAGGACCCGGGTGAAGGTGGTGAAGAATAAACTTGCTCCCCCCTTCAGGGAAGCGGAGTTTGATATCATCTTTGGAGAAGGGATATCGAAGGAGGGCGATCTTCTCGATCTGGCATCCGACAGTGGAATTGTTGAAAAAACGGGAGCCTGGTATTCATACGGTGGGGAGCGTATCGGGCAGGGGCGGGAAAACACCCGCGCCTTTTTGAAGGAGAATCCCGATATCACGGCACGAATCCTCGAAGATGTTTCAGATAAGTTCGGCCTGAAAAAGAATAAAGCGAAAAAGCCGGAGGAAAAGAGTGAATGATGATCCCGTGTATGACAAGGCGCGCCGGAAAGCTTTGCGCTACCTTACATACAGAGGGAGAAGCGTTGAGGAGGTGCGCTCCAAACTTCGAGAACAGGGGTTCGATCGGGCTGTTATTCAAAAGGTTATTGACAGGTTGAGTGATCTTGGATATCTGGATGACGGAAATTTCGCGAACCAGTGGGCACGGCATCTCGCCACGCTCAGACTCTGGGGTGACAAAAAGATAGGGGCCACTCTTCGCGAGAAGGGAATGCCACGCGATCTGGTAGCCCGGGCCATCGCCGAAGCCCGGGCGGAAAAGGATGAAAAAAGCGCCATACGGGAACTGGTTGAAAAGAGACTTCGCAGAGAGCCTCCATGCGAGGTCTTTTCATATAAGGGCAGGCGGCGGCTGATGCAGGCTCTTGCGGGAAGGGGGTTTTCCGTGGGAACGATACTCGATGTGCTCAGAGAGATGGAAGAAGCACGCAATGACAGTTTCTCCGCCGGGCGTGGTGGGGATGAAGGAGATATCCAGTGATGACGGGCAGTGAAATCAGAGAAAAGTTTCTCACTTATTTCAGGGAACGGGGGCACGCGATCGTGCCGAGTTCTTCCCTTATTCCGAAGGAAGACCCGACCCTCCTTTTTACGAACGCGGGGATGGTTCCATTCAAAAATCTGTTTCTCGGTCAGGAAGACCGGGGATATCGGCGGGCCGCTTCTTCACAGAAATGCGTCCGGGCCGGAGGAAAGCACAACGATCTGGAAAACGTGGGGTATACGGCGCGCCACCATACCTTCTTCGAAATGCTGGGGAACTTTTCCTTCGGCGATTATTTCAAGGATGAAGCCATCGCCTGGGGATGGGAATTTCTGACGGAGGTGATGGGTATTCCCAAAGACAGGCTGTGGGTCAGCATCTACAAGGACGATGACGAGGCCTTTGAGATATGGAATGGAAAGATGAACGTCCCCGCGGAGCGGATATTCCGTCTGGGAGAAAAGGACAATTTCTGGACCATGGGAGATACCGGTCCGTGCGGCCCCTGCTCTGAGATCCATTTTGACCAGGGAGAGGAGGCAGGCTGCGGGAAGCCGGGCTGCAATATCGAGTGCGAATGCGGACGGTTCGTGGAGGTGTGGAATCTGGTCTTTACACAGTTCGACCGTGACGCCTCCGGAACCCTGACACCCCTCCCCAAACCGAATATCGATACGGGTATGGGACTTGAGCGGCTCACGGCCGTGATGCAGGGGGTGACCAGCAACTACGATTGCGACCTCTTCCGTGAAATTATCTCCCATATAGAAGGCGTATCGGGAAAACGATACCGGGCAAACGAAGATGATGACATCGCCATACGGGTTATTGCCGATCACTGTCGTGCCGTCACCTTTCTGATAGCGGACGGGGTCCTGCCCAGTAATGAGGGGAGAGGATACGTCCTGAGAAGGATCCTGCGCCGCGCCTCCCGCTTCGGAAAGCTCCTCGGTTTGGACAAGCCTTTTCTCCATGATCTGGTTCCGGTGGTGATCGAAAAGATGAGAGATTGCTATCCCGAACTCCTGGACAGGGATTCTTATGTGCGGAAGGTTGTGGTCAATGAGGAAACGCGCTTCATGGAGACCCTTGATACAGGGCTGAAGATCCTCAGCGATCAGATCGGTTCCCTGCAGGAAAGGGGAGAAACGGTTATCCCGGGAGATGTAGTTTTCCGCCTCTACGACACCTTCGGGTTTCCCACCGATCTTACCGCCGAGGTGGCCCGGTCTCACCATCTGACGCTGGATATGGCGGGATTTGATACAGCCATGGAGACCCAGCGCAGCAAGGCGCGGGAGGCCTGGAAGGGGAGCGGCGAAGAAGAGGTTGCCGGTGTGTATCGAAAACTTTCCATGCATGGAATCAAGACGGAGTTTGTCGGCTATGAAGGGAACACGGAGGCCACATCACGGATAGTCGCCATCCTGCGGGACGACAAAGAGGTGGATGCCCTCGCTGAGGGAGAGCGGGGAGAGATATTTGTGGAAAAGACCCCTTTCTACGGCGAGGTCGGAGGACAGGTGGGGGACGTGGGAATTATCGAAGGGGGCTCGGCCATCTTTGATGTCTGGGATACCCAGAAGCCCCTGGACGATCTCTTCACCCATATCGGAAAGGTCAGGAAGGGGACCCTTGCAGTGGGGGATACCGTCGGGTTGAAGACGGACGAGGGGATCCGCCGGGCAATCGAGGCAAACCACTCGGGGACCCATGTTCTTCAGGCGGCCCTGAAGCGTGTACTGGGAGATCATGTCAAACAGTCCGGTTCGCTGGTGAACGCGGAACGGCTTCGCTTCGATTTCACCCACTTCGCGAAGATTGAAGACGATGAGATCGAAGAGGTGGAGCGGATCGCCAATGCCTACATCAGGAGCAACGTCCCGGTCGATACCCGCCTCCTCGCGCGCGAGGAGGCCATGAAAAGCGGCGCGACAGCCGTCTTCGACGAGAAATACGGCGAGACCGTTCGCGTGGTCCGGATGGGGGATTACAGCATGGAGCTGTGCGGCGGCACCCATGTTCTCAGGACCGGGGATATCGGGTTTTTGAAGGTGGTCGGGGAATCATCCATAGCGGCCGGCGTGCGCAGGATTGAGGCGGTAACCGGAGGGGAGGCCGTCAAATATGCGGAGGCGGTGGAAAAGGAACTGAAGAACTCGGCCCGCCTCCTCAGAGCGGTTCCTCTGGAGCTGAATCAGCGGATTGAAAAATTGCTGAAGAACCAGAAGGATCTTGAGCGGGAAATCGACGGTCTCAAAGGAAAACTTGCTGCGAAGGATTCTTCGGACCTCCTCGAGAAGGTACGGGAGATCAAGGGGATCAAAATACTCGCGACCCTGGTCGATGCCCCGGATGGCCGCGCCCTCCGTGATTTTGGGGACAAACTTCGGGACAAACTCTCCTCGGGGATCATCCTGCTGGGGAGCCGGGTGGAGGATAAGGCCATGCTCCTGTGTGTCGTGACGAAGGATCTGACTGATCGCTACAACGCGGGGAAGATCATCGGGGAGATCGCGCCCATGGTCGGGGGGAAAGGGGGCGGCCGTCCCGATATGGCCCAGGCGGGAGGCCCCATCCCGGAAAAGCTGGAAGAGGCACTGTCCGCACTGGAGAAGATCCTGCTCAGGGATTAGCATATCCTCGGGCAGGGGAGAGTACATGCCGGATGCCGGGGAGGGAGCGCATGACCGAATGTGCAGCCGATTATGGAAGCTTCAGCGGAGAAGACGGGGTCAAGATCTTCTACCGGAAATATGAGGCCCAAGGCGAGAAGGCGCGGATGATAATCGCTCACGGTTTGGGCGAACATTCCGGCAGGTATGATGCCGTGGTCAGCCGGCTCCTTCCCCGGGGGATTTCCGTATGGGCCGCTGACCATCGGGGGCACGGACAAAGCGATGGCCTCCGGGGGCATGTATCCTCCTTCTTCCAGTATGTCGATGATCTCCACAGCCTGGTTGCGTTGTCCCGGGATACGCTCCCCCGGGATGCGAAGATTTTTCTCTTCGGACACAGCCTGGGCGGACTGATCGCGTTGCGCTTCGCCTCCCGCTTCCCGGACGTGGTGGACGGCCTGATCATTTCATCCCCCTCACTCGACCTTCCGAAGAAACTCCCCGTCGTCAAAGCCTTTGTCGGCAGGGTTATGTCCTCCATCAGGCCGACTCTCAGCCTTGCCAACGGCCTGGATGCGTCGAAGCTGAGTCACGATGAAAAAGTGGTCCGTGCCTATCTTGACGATCCCCTGGTTCATAACCGTGTCACCGCCCGCTGGTTTACCGAATTCCTCAGTGCCATGGAGGCCGCACGCCGGTCAGGTCCCACGATAAAAATCCCTCTCCTCATGCAGATCGCGGGGGATGATTACCTGACCAGCGCTGCCGCGTCGGAGCGATTTTTCGAAGGGCTGCCGCTCGCTGACAAGACCCTGTACGTCTACAAGGATCTCTACCACGAGATATACAACGAAACGGAAGAGGAGAAAAGACGCGTGCTGGATGATCTCGATACCTGGCTCATGAAACACCGGTGAGACGGGAGTGGGTGTATGAAAATGGCGCACTACATTGGAGCGGTCGATCAGGGAACAACGAGCACGCGTTTCATCATCTTTGATCGGTGCGGGAAGATCATCAGCGCCCACCAGAAGGAGCACAAACAGATCTTTCCCCGACCCGGATGGGTGGAGCATGATCCTCTCGAAATATGGGGGAACACACAGGAGGTCATCCGCGGCGCCTTAGCCGGGGCGGGGATCTCAGGGAAAGACTTGGCGGCGATCGGCGTTACCAACCAGCGTGAAACCACCGTTGTCTGGAACAGGGACACAGGAAAACCCTACACCAATGCCATCGTGTGGCAGTGCACCCGCACGGGAGAAATCTGCGGCGAGCTCGGTGGTGAAGACGGCGGTCAGGATCGGTTCCGGGAGAAAACCGGTCTGCCCATAGCCACCTATTTCTCGGGGCCAAAGATCAAATGGATGCTGGATACCATCCCCGGGATATGCGAGGACGCTCTCAAGGGGAAGGCCCTCTTCGGCACCATGGAAACCTGGGTGATCTGGTGGCTGACCGGCGGGCCGAACGGAGGCATCCATGAAACGGATGTGACCAACGCCAGCCGGACCATGCTCATGGATCTCCACACCCTCGCGTGGGATGAGGATATACTGGATATCATGGGGATTCCGCGGCGGATGTTGCCGGTCATTGTCCCTTCCAGCAACGGAAATTTCACCGGGACTACGTCTCCGGACGGAGCGCTGGGCGCGCGGGTCCCTGTATGCGGCGCCCTGGGTGATCAGCAGGCCGCCCTGGTGGGGCAGGCCTGCTTCGAGAAAGGGGAAGCAAAAAACACATACGGGACCGGGTGTTTCCTTTTGCTGAATACCGGAACGACGCCTGTTTCTTCCTCTCATGGTTTGATTACCACGGTTGCCTACCAGATGGGGAACGATAAGCCGGTTTACTGTCTCGAAGGCTCCATCGCCATTGCCGGGGCCCTCGTTCAATGGGTGCGTGACAACATGGGCCTCATATCGCAATCCTCGGAGATTGAGGCCCTCGCTTCCACGGTTGAAGACAGCGGCGGGGTCTATTTCGTCCCCGCTTTTTCGGGTCTCTTCGCCCCTTACTGGCGCAGCGATGCCAGGGGCGTAATCGTGGGGCTTACACGGTTTGCCAACAAGGGGCACCTCGCACGCGCGGTTCTTGATGCGAGCGCCTATCAGACGAAAGACATTGTCGAGGCAATGAACAGAGATTCCGGGGTTGACCTGTCGGCGCTCAAGGTGGACGGGGGGATGGTGTACAACGAGATGCTGATGCAATTTATCGCGGACATGCTGGGGGTGCCGGTGATCAGACCCCTGATCACGGAAACGACAGCGCTGGGGGCTGCCTATGCCGCCGGGCTTGCCGTGGGATTCTGGTCCGGTCTCGATGAACTGAAGCAGCACTGGACTGAGGGGAAAAGGTGGCTTCCCGTGGTGGAACACGCGTACCGTGAAGAACAGTATCGCGGCTGGAAGAAGGCGGTGGAGCGAACCCTCGGCTGGGTTGACGGGTGATCGAGATGCCCTGTTTGTATACCAGAGAGCCGGGGATACAGGTTTCTCTGTAAAATAATGCAAGAGCGCTCCATCCCCGAATAGTGCAGTGACACATGCGACATGATGATTTTCAGAAAACCTGAGCATGACAACCGTTTTACGGAGGGTACATCCCATGACATACCGATCTGAAACCAGAAACATGGCCCTTTTCTGCGACTTCGAGAACATCGCCTTGGGTGTTCGTGACGCGAACTACGCGCAATTCGACATTGACAAGGTGATTGAGCGGCTCTTGTTGAAGGGGAATATCGTGGTCAAAAAGGCCTATTGCGACTGGGCGCGCTATAAGGAATTCAAGGCCTCTATGCACGAAGCGTCCTTTGAGTTGATTGAGATTCCTCATCTCCGTCAGGCGGGGAAGAACTCCGCCGATATTCGAATGGTTGTTGACGCCCTCGACCTGTGCTACACGAAAGAACATGTTGACACCTTCGTTATCATCAGCGGAGACTCCGATTTCTCCCCGCTGGTGAGCAAACTGAGGGAAAACAACAAGATCGTCATTGGTGTGGGCGTCAAAAACTCGACATCGGATCTGCTCATGGCGAATTGCGATGAGTTTATCTATTACGACGATCTTGTCCGCCTTCAGCCGCCCCGGAAAAAAACCAGAGGAAAGGAGCCGGCCTCAAAGCCGGCTAAATCCTCGACCGCGAAAGCCGCCAAACCCGCTGAAGACAAGAAACAGGAGGCATGGGACTTAATTGTCGAGACCTATGAGGCCCTGGTTGAGGAACGGGGTGAAGGGGAGAAGATATGGGGATCCATGATCAAACAGACCCTGAAGCGCCGGAAACCCGGTTTCAGTGAATCCTATTATGGATTCCGGTCGTTCAGCCAGCTTCTGGAGGAGGCGGAGGCGCAGGGGATTCTTGAACTGGAACGTGAAGAAAAATCAGGCGGCCTCATTATAAAAGACTGCCACGTAACATAATCAGGGGAAAATCTTCGGTAGTCACTTCCTCACTGTGCGCCCCGGGTCGCACCGTCCCTATCGTTAAGTAAACCAGTCATTGCTCCTGCCGGTCTTGACAAAAAAATCATAGGGTGTACAAGTAGTCGGCTAAGCGGCACGGCGCGAGGTATCCTGCAACGGTTTTGATTCCCGGTTCCGTTCTCCCGTGCTTGTGGCGCTGAGCACCCTATTTTTTCGAGGAGGCTTCGATGAACAATGGAACGATTCAGAAAGCAGATAGAGACATTACTTGACGAGGCGGACATTCAAATCGGCGGCACCCGTCCCTGGGATATCGCCGTTCACAACGAATCATTATATCAGCGTGTTCTTTCACAGGGGTCCATGGGTCTGGGAGAGTCCTATATGGATGGATGGTGGGACAGCCCGGCTCTTGATCAGTTTTTTGACCGGATCCTGTCCGCGGACCTGGATGCGAAGGTCAGGGATTGGAAGGTCATCATGCAGGTCGTCAGGGCGAGCGTCTTCAACCTTCAGAAAAAGTCCCGTGCTTTTCAGATCGGGCAACATCACTATGATCTGGGAAATGAGCTGTACCGGGCGATGCTCGATACGAGCATGACTTACTCCTGCGGCTACTGGGATGGTGCTACGACGCTTGACGAAGCGCAGACGGCCAAGAACGATCTCATCGCCCGAAAGATGAATCTCAAGCAGGGAATGAAGATTCTCGACATCGGGTGCGGCTGGTGCGGGTTTGCCCGGCACGCCGCCGATGCCTGCGGTGTGGAGGTTGTGGGGGTAACGGTTTCGGAGAAACAGGCGAAACTGGGACGGGAGCTGTGCGCCGGGCGTCCGGTAGAGGTGCGGCTTCAGGATTACCGGGAACTGAACGAGCAATTCGATGCCGTCGTGTCCGTCGGGATGATCGAACATGTGGGACGAAAGAACTACCGGACTTTCATGAACATAGTCCACCGCTGTTTGAAAGACGGCGGTATATTCCTCCTCCACACCATAGGGGGCAACACATCGGTGAGGAAGGGCGAACCCTGGATCGAACGGTATATTTTCCCCAACGGTATGATTCCCTCGATCAAGCAACTCGCGAAATCTTTCGAGGGACTTTTTGTTGTCGAAGATTGGGAGAATTTCGGTACTCACTACGACAGGACTCTCATGGCATGGTTTGAAAGCTTCGATAAAAACTGGAACGCTCTCAAACACCTTTATGACGAACGATTCTACCGCATGTGGAAATACTATCTGCTTGCCTGCGCCGGATCATTCAGGGCACGCAAAAACCAGTTGTGGCAGATCGTCCTCTCAAAAAGGGGATTACGAGGAGGGTGGCTCATGGCAGAGCCCGCGCCTCGTCCGTGACCTATGTGTTGATGCCAGCGACTGCCGACGGAAACTGACCGGCACGGATGATCAGCGATTTCTTTGGCCGTGCCGATAGTTCTCAATATTTTTCTCCGGAAGCCGATATACCTGTCAGGCTGTATCTGTTCCACGGCCTCAATTCGATTACGGAGAGTGAATAAAACCATGATGATGTTGATGATTATTCTCTGTGCATTTCTTCCGGTGCCCTATGGTTATCCGGTACCGCAGCGGGTCATCGTTACCACAACCGATTCCGTGGATCGTGCCCGCAGGCACATGAAATAGGTCAAGCCGGCAGGGCAAGAGATTGAAGGCATGATCGATTGTCACCACTGCGAACATTACTATGTCACCTGGGACAAAGAATTCCCCCACGGGTGCCGGGCCATGGGCTTCAAATCAGCCCAGCTCCCTTCCGTCGCGGTATTGATGAGCTCCGATCACCCCTGTCAGTTATATGAAAAGAAAACACGGAAGAAAAAGAACTGACATGGCGACGACAGATCACTTTCTGCCCGTCGCCATGTCAGTTCCGTCGTACCCCTATCCATGAACCGCCTGCAGATTGGAGGATCGCCGACTGGATGTCCTGCCACCCCGAGTTTTGAAAGAATAAGACCTTCCGTTACCGTTACGCGTCTTCATGTCTCTCACACCGCGACTGCGGCTGCGAGGAGCGATCTGGTCAGACGGCATGGCAATCGTTAATCCCGCCACATTCTGGTATGCCAGTTTGTCTCCCAGGGTTCTCTGCAGGGAATGCACCAGGTCGATATCCTGACCGGTTACAAATGTAAGGGCTTCGCCGGTTCTGGAGGCGCGACCTGTTCTGCCGACGCGGTGGGTGTAAGCGTCTGTCGTTGCCGGCATATCGTAATTGATGACATGCGATATGTTTGTCACATCAATACCGCGGGCGGCGATATCGGTGGCGACCATGATTTCGTATCGGCCGTCCCGGAAGCCGTCAAGGGCCTTTTGTCGTTTCTGCTGCGTCAGGTTTCCATGGAGGGAAACCACATTATATCCCGATTTATCCAGTTGCCCGGCAACACTTTTCGCCCGCGATTTCGTCCGCGTAAAGACCAGGACGGATTCTCTGTCAGTATGGTCAAGAAGATCTTTAAGCAGGTCGGTTTTCGTATCCATCCTCACTGGATAAAATCGATGCGAAACGGTTTCGACAGGTGCCGCACGGCCGATTCGAATCTCCAGCGGATTCTGCAGAAGATCGTTTGCCAGGCTTTGCACATCTTCGGGCATGGTAGCGGAAAAAAGCAGCGTCTGACGCCGTGTCGGAAGGCGTTTCACGATTTTCCTGATATCCGGGAGGAAGCCCATGTCGAACATATGATCGGCCTCGTCCAGCACCAGAACCTCTACATGGGATAAATCCACCGTACCGCGACCCAGATGGTCCAGGAGACGGCCGGGGCATGCGGAGATGATATCCACACGATCGTGCAGTTTTTTGATCTGTCCGCTGATGCCCACCCCGCCATAGATGGAGGCGCTGCGAAGCTGCGTCGTGCGCCCCAGCCGGCGGATGACTTCATGGGTCTGTTCGCTGAGCTCCCGCGTCGGAGCGATAATCAGCGCGCGGACAGGGCCGCGCGGTCCGTGCATGAGCCGCTGCAGTATGGGCAGGACAAAGGCCGCTGTTTTTCCGGTGCCGGTCTGGGCAACTCCCATGATATCGCGGCCTTCCATGATCGGGGGGATTGTCTGTAATTGAATGGGCGTCGGCGTTGTGTACCCCAGGGATTGCACGCCGGCAAGTATTTTCTCATCTAACGCTAACTTCTCAAAACTCATTTCTTCTTCCTTCTTTTTTAAGATTCAGTGACATGTGAACCCATCTTAAATCGTTGCGGCTGCTTTGACTGCGCCGGCATACGCCCTGACGCTGCACCGGTAACCCCGGGTACAAGACAGTGCGCTTGAGCTGGATTCTGTTACGATTAGCTGGATTTTCCTGCCGAAGTTTCTAAAGAAGAAAGGTGGGAAGGCAAATAACTATCGTGATCACCGGGCACCTTCTACAGGGATATTTTCGAAATAGCAAGGATTATCTTTGACGGCACCGCAGGGGAAAACAGTAGCTTCCTGACAGCGGCCCTTTTTCTCCTACCGGTATTCCCCGATTGCAATTACTTTGGAGGAGATGCCTCCCCTGATTCCACCTGGATTGTTACCTCGGCCGCAGGGCGCTCTCCTCCCGCGAAGCGGACCGCAGAGGGGACGACCAGTTGTTGTGTAAGAGTTGTCGTGGCGGTGATTTCGCGGAGATTGATCGGTTCCGTGGTGATTTTAATCTGTTTCGCATTTTTCCTGGGCGCCTTGATCTGGACTGAAGCCGGAGAGACGGTAACCTTCCCGAGCACCAGCCCTTTCGGAAGGGAACCGGAGAGGCGAACATCGATGGGAACTTCGACCTGGAGAAGCATATGGGCCACGAACTGCATCTTGTTCGGATTGACATCCACAATCGTAACGTTCGAAGGATGTTGAATGTTGGCATTTCCCAGAGGCATTTCCTGGCGTCCCTCTTTGACCCCGGTCATATCAAGCGTGACACTCAGCGATTCGTCCTTGAGAAGCCCGAATGCCTGTTTAGACCCCATCAGGGTTATCGTTGCCTCCTTCGGTTTTTGTTCTTCAACGATCCAGTCCGGGGGGAGATTCCGGTACACGATAGGCCTCACGTAATCGCGCCTGATACTCTCGGTCTGATACCCGAAGGCGAGCCACAGCCCGCAGGCGAGCATTATGGCGATTGCCTTCTCCGCCCAGCTTTCACTGATCCATCGCAGCCAGCCCCCTTTTTCCGGGGCGGTCTCTTGATAAAGTTGCTCGAGGATGGCGAGCAGATCTCCCGGACGGTGAAGCCGTATGAGGGAACCCTCTCGTGCGATGCAGACGGTCCCCCGCTCTTCCGAGACGACGATGCAAAAGGCGTCGCACCGTTCAGACAGACCCAGCGCTGCCGTGTGACGCAGTCCCAGGTTCCCGATCTTCCCGGTATTTACCGAAAGGGGGAGATGGCAACCGAAACGGGTGATGAACCCGTCTTCAATGATAACCGCCCCGTCATGTCCTATGGAATGGGGATCGAAGATGCTTTCCAGGATTGCTTCGCTCAACGTCCCGCCCAGATCAAAACCTCCCTTGAGATGGCGGTCCAGGAAGTCTTCCCGCTTGAGAACGATGAGCGCCCCGCGTCGACTCTGTATAAGCCGGGCGACCGCGTTGTTGATAATTTCGGCGCTCCGAAGGGGTTCTGTGTCGAAAGCCCCCTTTCTCGTAAACCTCCAGGTGGCAAGGCGCTCAAAGAACCGCCGGATATCTTCCTGAAATATAATGATCAGGGCGATGGCCAGGATGGCGAAGAACCCCTGGAGGGCGTATTCGGTCAGGTACAGGTGAAAAATCCTGGCGGCGGCATATACTCCCGCGAGAATGAACACCCCGATGAGGACAAAGCGCGACGCTGTTTTTTTAAACCATATCAAGGCGATGTATACGAATATGGATATGATGGCGATATCCAGAAGATCGAAAATGCGAATGCTTTTAATGAGTTGGATGAAATAGTTTTCCATGGGACCCTGCTCTATGGTGTTTGAAACGGAGGTACGGCTCCGCGTCTGATTATCCCGAAACCTGAAAAAGTCCGCGCGTCATGAAACGGCGTATGCCACGTGCTAAGTATGTGTAATACATGAGGGGTACCTTTGGCAATATCTTTCTTCAAGGCGCCTTGAATTTGGTGTTCATATCGTGTTAGTAAGAGGCGCGGTTGAAAAGGGTACCGCGGCGCCGGCACGATCGTCGCCATTTTGGATCTTCATCCGGGATACTCCCGGCCAAAGGATGAAACGGTATGTCGGTCTCAAAAGGAAATATCCAGGAAAATCCCGCGAAGAAGATGCTCTCCGTGATCGGGCAGAAGAGGGCCATTCTGATCATGTGTCATAACAATCCCGATCCCGACACGATCGCGTCGGCGGTCGCCTTGAAACACCTCTTCGCTCAGGCGCTCCGTCGTAAGGCGGTCATCGGGTATGCGGGGACGATCGGTCGGGCGGAAAACCGTCAGCTCGTCCGGCGCCTGAAGGTTGATATGATACGGACGGACAAGCTGAATTTCAGCAAATTTTCGGTTATCGCACTTGTGGACAGCCAGCCCCACAGCGGCAACAACGCCATCCCCCGGGAGATCATGCCCGACATCGTCATCGATCACCACCCGCTGAGGCGGGACACCACACGGTGCACCTTTTATGATGTCCGCCCCCACTACGGCAGCTCTTCAACGATCCTGACGGAATACCTGAGGGAACTCGACCTCACAGTCGATCGCAAACTTGCCACCGCCCTCTACTACGGATTGAAGACCGACACGAACGGCCTCAGCCGTTCCGTCACAAAGGCCGATCTGGACGCATTCAATTATCTCTTTCCCAAGATTGCACCCCGGACCCTGGCGGGCATCGAAAATCCGAGCATACCGAAATCCTATTACCTGAAGTTTGCCGACGCCATCGCCCGTTCAATCCAATACGACGATGTGATGATTTCCAACATGGGTACCCTGTATAATCCCGACGTGACCGCGGAGATGGCCGATTTTCTTCTGCGGATGGAGGGTGTCCGCTGGACGCTCTGTATGGGAGAATACAAGGATTATCTTCTCCTCTCGGTGCGCACCTCCCGGCGGGGGATGATGGCGGGCAGGATCGCTCTCCGGATCGTCAAGAGTCTCGGCACGGGCGGAGGACATGAAAAGGTGGCAGGCGGAAAGATCAGCCTCAAGGGCCTGAAACCCGAGGAACGGGCGCAGGTAGCGAAGAAGGTAACCGATCGTTTCCTCAAGCTGCTTGACGTGCAGGACTCCGAAGGAAAACCGCTCACCGCGGCACCTCCCGCGGATCCCCGATAAAGGGTTTTTTCGTGCCGGCGACGATCATCGGTCCGGAGGGACACGACGGGATCGGGAAGCGGCGCAATACTATCGATCCAGAATCGTGCTAAATTTTCTATAAGGAGTGAAATGATGCAGAGTTCCAGAAAAGTTGCTATCGTTACGGGCTCATCGCGGGGAGTCGGTGCCGCGACGGCCAGGATGCTCGCGGAAAAGGGCTGCAACGTCGTCATCAACTATTCGAAGAGCGCGAAAGAGGCTGAAGAAGTCGCTGAAAGCTGCAGGGCGTTGGGCGCGGAGACCCTTCTGTGCCGGGCGGATGTTGCCGTTGATGAAGACTGCCGGAGGATGGCGGCGGAGACGATAGAAAAGTGGGAGCGGATCGACGCTCTGGTCAACAACGCCGGCACCAGCAAATTCTGCGATCACGATGATCTTGAAGGGCTCACCGGGGAAGACTTCCTCCGCATATACGAAGTCAACGTGGTGGGTCCCTACCAGATGGTCAGGGCCGTGGTTCCCCACATGAAAGAGATCGGGAGCGGCGCGATCGTCAATGTAGCCTCCATTTCCGGTTTGACCGGGATCGGGAGTTCCGTCGCCTATGCCGCTTCGAAGGGTGCCCTGATCACCATGACCCTTTCACTGGCCCGTGTTCTCGGCCCTGAGATCCGTATGAACGCCGTCTGCCCCGGGCTGATCCAGGGAGACTGGCTCCGTGAAGGGATGGGCCCCGAAAAATATGACGCAGCCGTACGGTACTGGGAAAAGAAATCGCCGCTCCGGATGACGGCAACCCCGGAGACGGTTGCGGAAACAATCATCTACTTTATCACGGGGGCCCCGCTGGTCACCGGCGAGACCCTGATCCTTGACGGCGGAGGCCATCTGGCAATGACACCGATGGGACGGACCTAGGGTAGCTGTGGTACGGTCCCGCGGGCCGGTTTTCCAAAGGCATTCTATGGCGGGCTGGCATGTTTACATGATCAGGTGCGGGAATGGGAGCCTTTACACGGGGATTACCACCGATGTGGAGCGCCGTTTCTCCGAACATCAGAAGGCGGGTCCCCGGGCCGCGCGGTATCTGAAGGGAAGAGGGCCGCTCAGCCTTGTTCTCGCCTCGGAAACCGGAGATCGCGCGACGGCGTTGCGGGTGGAGCACAGAATCAAGGGTTTCCCCCGGGCGCGAAAGGAGAGGCTCATACAAGACCCTTCATTCCTGCGGGAGATCATAGACACCCTGGCAGTACCATAACCTCCGTTCTCTGCGTGGATCCGGTAGAGTTTTTTCATCGCCGGGCGCGCGTTCACCTTTCAGTAACGCTGATTGACGTCCGTGAAAACACCGCGTCGAAATCACGGAGCGCCTCGCCCTCCAAACCCTCTCTGACCTTCCGGGGTTCATTGGCGATGTCCCGCATGATCGTTTCCAGATTTTCCAGCGTGCTGTCGATTCGATTGCCGACGCGGCGGGTGAGTATGCCCGAGAAAAGTCTCATTGCCAGCCGTGAAATGCCGTTATCCCCCCGCATGAAGACGGCAGCCTCTCCCGACAGGTTTTTCCCGTCCCCGCTGTACGTGAAGATGATGACACCGCCGGCGGAGAAGAAAGAGGGAATCGCCCAGTGATCGAAATTTCCCGTCCCGTAGAAGGTCCTTGTGTGGCCGGACCCATCGATCTGTCTGAAATCACCGTTGATTCCCGACGGATCGGAGACGTGGAATCCGGCCGCCGTTCCGGTTACCGTGTAGGGCGGCTGCAAGCCGTACGATGCCCAGATCTCCGCCATGAGGCAGGGATTGTCCAGGACGCTGTTCCATATTTCCAGGGCGGCATCCATGGCGAATGCCTTGTGGCAGGTGACGGTGGGAGTCATGATAACCGCGTCAATGGAGGGCTCGTACGCCTGAATCCGTGGCGCGGGGAGCAGAATGAGACCGGCGGTTATGATCGGCAGGAACTGTTTGAGCCATCCCTGCGGCACGCCGAGGCCGCTCCTATTTTCTTTGCATATTTCCATATGTTTTTCTTGACATTATTTTTCTGAGGCGTTATAATCCCTAACCTTATTCGTCAATACGAAGAAATTTCCACCCCGGAACCGCTCTGTGGGATACACCAAAGCGGCCGGTTCCGTGCTGAGCCAACGTATTCTGTAGAGAGAATATCACAGGGGGGTATGACTATGAAACATTTTCTGAAAAATCCTCGTACCTGGATACATTTCATGGCAGCGGTCGCCGTTCTCATGTCGCTCGTGCTGTGCGCCGTCCCGGTTCTTGCCCAGGATCTGACGCCGGAACAGAAGGTCGAACGGGCGGCGCAGCTGGCTGCTCAGGCTGCCGATCTGGCCGCCCAGGCGAAGGAAACGGGCAACCTCGTGATGGCGCAGGAAGCGCTGGCCCTTGCCACCGAGGCCTCGAATCTTCTGAACGAGGTCGCCGTGTATGCCGCCGATACGGGCAATACCGTCCTCGCGCAGGCCGCGATGAACCAGGCCACCGGCCTCGGAGCGACGATTGGTCAGATTACCGAGACTGCGCAGTATGTTGCCGCGAACTCAACCGACGCGGCGGTTGTGAATACCGCGAACCAGATGCTGACGACGTCCGGACAGGTTCTGTCGCAGAACCAGGGGACCATGACGCTGGCAATGAACGCGGGGGCAACGCCGCCCACCTCGGGAGAAGGCTATACGCCGCCCCCGCCCCCGCCGCCTGATCAACCCGTTACTGACCCCCCCGTCACCGATACGGAAGCGGCCAGTCCGGCATAGCAGCCCACAGTCTTGAGAAAACAGAAGCGTATGACCGCAAGGCTATCGGATCTGGGCCTTATCATTCCGATACGTCATGTGACGCGCGATTGGATCAGTTATCTGGAAGGGCACGGCACAACGGTTTTTTCTGAGGAGACCCTGGAAGGAGGGCAGAGGATGTCATCGAAGAAACACCCCGTCGTTTTTATTCTTGTCATAATGTTCGCGTTATATTTCTGTGCCGTCAGCGCGCAGGCCGCGCGGATTATCATCAAGCCGCGGGTGGCAACGAGCTGGCAGTCGGACAGCAACTTCTTCAAGGCGGAAACCGGTGAGAGAGAGGTGTACACTTATCTCCTCCAGCCGGGGATCGATCTGGGCTTTGAGACGGCGAAAACGAATCTCGCACTCAGCTATACCCTGAACGCGCACTACTACGACGACCAGGATACCGTTCCCGCGGGGGAGAAGAACGCGAACGAGGACGACTATTTCGGACACACCGCCCTTTTCAAGGCCCGGCACCGCCTCTTCGACCGGCTTCTCATCGGGCTGGACGAGTCCTACATGAAAACCCGCGACGCGGGGGATTCCGATGACTTGAGTAACAGCGTGGACAGGAATAAATATACCATCAACCGGGTGAGCCCCATGCTGTTCTACGATTTCGGAG
>CAZAST010000019.1:9979-19293 GCA_964487805.1 uncultured Syntrophaceae bacterium | reverse complement strand
TTGCCCTCTTGTCGTTCATCAGCCGTCAGAACTCAAAACAGCCCTTGAACGATTTTTCCAGAAGGCCGAAGGTCCTCTTGAGTTTCTGCTTTTCTCTCAGCTGGGTGCCGTAATCCGACAGTTTGCGCCTGAACTTGATCTGCCCATGTTCTCCCGGCACATAGCCCCTCCGTTCGAAGGAACATTTGTCGCTATAACACCTGTCCCCCTTCAGGAACAGTTTCGCTCCCTCAGCCCGGCATAATCTGCACAACGATTCTCTATATCTTGCCAAAATACTCCTCCACAACCATGTAGTTCAATCAACAGGCTCAGGATTTCTCTCCTGAGTCTAGACCCTTCTCCTTTTCGGCGGACGGCACCCGTTGTGAGGAATCGGCGTCACGTCCTTGATAAAACTGATGTTCAGGCCAGCGGCCTGCAGCGCCCTGAGCGCAGATTCCCTTCCGGAACCGGGGCCCTTCATGTACACCTGAACAGTTCTCAGCCCATGCACCTTCGCCTTCTTAACGGCGTCCGTGGCGGTCATCTGCGCAGCAAAGGGAGTGCTCTTTCTCGAACCCTTGAACCCCTGTCCTCCCCCGGAGGACCAGGAAATAACATTACCGCTCATATCCGTAATCGTTACAATAGTATTATTGAATGTCGATTGAATATGGGCAATCCCCTCAGAGATATTCTTTTTTTCTTTTTTCTTTACGTTTCTCTTTTTTGGCTCAGCCATTGTTCCTCTCCATACAGCGATCGTCCCGTGTCAGGTTCCGTTTGTCCCGTTACTTCCTCTTTCCTCCTACTGCCTTCCTAGGCCCCTTCCGTGTGCGCGCATTGGTGCCGGTTCGTTGCCCCCTGACGGGAAGACCCTTTCTGTGTCTCAGTCCTCGATAGGTCCCAATATCCATGAGACGTTTTATGGACATGGAAACCTCCCTGCGGAGATCGCCCTCAACCTTGGAATCCTTATCAATAATATCCCGTATTGCGGTCACCTGTTCATCTAAGAGATTGTCGGTCTTGGTATTAAAATCAATTCCCGCCTCTTCAAGGATCTTGCGTGATTTTGATCGCCCTATGCCGTATATATACGTGAGGGCTATTTCCATTCTCTTGTTTTTGGGTAAATCGACCCCTGCTATTCGTGCCACCTGTGCAACCTCCCGCCCGTTTATCCCTGGCGCTGTTTATGTTTCGGATTTTCGCATATGACTCTTACAACGCCACGTCTCTTTATGATTTTACACTTGACGCACATCTTTTTAACAGACGCTCTTACTTTCACCGCTTATACACCCCATTTTCTTCTTATTTGGACCGATAGGTAATTCTGCCGCGGGTCAGGTCATAGGGCGACAGCTCGACCGTCACTTTGTCTCCGGGCAGTATCTTTATAAAATGCATTCTCATCTTTCCCGAGATATGCGCCAGAATGCGGTGACCATTGTCAAGCTCTACGCGAAACATTGCATTCGGCAATGGTTCCAGCACCGTCCCTTCAACAATTATGGCGTCTTCTTTAGCCATGCGACCTATTATCCCGCCAGGCACCCAAGGAGCGCATATGGACGCCCCAGCTCATGTCCTACTGCTCAATATCACAGGCCCGTTATCAGTGATGGCAACTGTGTGTTCAAAGTGGGCCGACAGACTGTCGTCATCCGTTACTACGGTCCATCCGTCCGGCTTCACCCTGACCCGGTACGCACCCTCGTTTATCATGGGCTCTATGGCCAACACCATACCGCTTTTCAACTTGACCCCTCTGCCGCACACCCCAAAATTCGGAACCGGCGGGTCCTCGTGAAGATCTTTTCCTATTCCGTGGCCCACATAATCGCGCACTACTGAGAATCCAGCCTTCTCGGCGTGGCTCTGGACGGCACATGATATGTCTCCCAGTCTGTTTCCTTCTCGAGCCTTTTCTATCCCTTTATAGAGCGATTCTCTCGTTACTTTCAGTAACCGGAGGGCCGTTGCCGAAACCTGTCCTACGGCAACCGTGATAGCTGAATCTCCATAATATCCGTTATGATAAACCCCGTAATCGAGGCTAACAATGTCACCCTCCTCAAGCGGCCTGTCCGAAGGAAAACCGTGCACAACCTCCGAGTTGACCGATGCACAGAGGGCAAAAGGGAACCCGCCGTATCCCTTGAAAGCAGGCCTAGCACCCCGTTTCTGTGTTACAGCCTCCGCATATGCATCCAACTCGAGGGTCGTAACGCCGGGTTTAACTTTTTCCCGTAACCCGGTCAGCACCTCCGCCACAATAGCGCCGCTCTCTCCCATCTTGCGCACATCTTCGGGAGACTTCAGAATGATCATCGGCTGTATCGCCTCGCACTAGGGAGCCCCTCAGCGTCTCCGTCCAATTCGGCCCTTCTTCATAAAACCCTCGTACTGTCTGGTAAGAAGATGTGTCTCTATCTGACCGGCAGTGTCAAGGGCCACGCCGACGACAATGAGGAGCGCCGTCCCTCCAAAATAAAAGGGAACATTAAAACGGCTGATCAGGATACTCGGCAGGACGCACACGGCTGAGACGTATACGGCGCCGCTGAAGGTAAGCCTTGTCAGCACTGTATCTATGTACTCGGCGGTCTTTTTTCCCGGCCGGATACCCGGAACGTACCCGCCATGTTTCTTCATGTTATCGGCCACATTCACCGGATTAAAGGTGACAGCCGTATAAAAATAACAAAAGAATATGATCAGGGCAACGTACAGCGCCTCATAGACAATCTTTCCCGGCATCAGGAACCCGGAAACCGCCTGCATCCATGGATGGGGCACAAAATTGGCTATGGTTGCCGGGAACATGATGATCGATGAGGCAAAGATGGGGGGGATAACACCCGCCGTATTGACTTTCAGGGGCAGATGGGTGGTCTGGCCACCATACATCTTCCTCCCGATAACCCGCTTGGCGTACTGTACAGGAATTCTCCTCTGAGCGCTCTCTACAAAAACGATCACTCCCACAACGGCAAGCATCAACACGAGAAGAATCACAACAAAGAATATCCCCATCTCACCCGTGGACAAGAGCCTGAAGGTATTCACCACGGCTTCCGGCCCCCGGCAGACGATACCCGCAAAGATGATCAGGGATATTCCGTTTCCGATCCCCTTTTCCGTAATCGTTTCTCCCAGCCACATGATGAAAGACGTCCCCGCCGTCAGCGTAATGACAGTCATGAGGCGAAATGCCCATCCGGGTGAGATGACGATGGAAAGTCCCGTGGGACCGGCCATATTTTCGAGACCCACCGCAATACCAAACCCCTGAATGATACTCAGGATAACGGTCCCATATCGCGTATATTGCGTTATCTTTCTTCTTCCCGCCTCTCCCTCTTTCGATAATTTCTCGAGATGGGGAACGGCGACCGTCAGAAGCTGCAGGATGATGGACGCACTGATGTAGGGCATAATGCCCAGGGCGAATACGGACAGCGTACTCAGCGCCCCTCCTGCAAACATGTCAAAGAGCCCCAAGAGAGAATTCTTCGCCTGTTCGAAAAGGGCGGCAAGGGCCTGGGTGTCTATACCGGGAGTGGGAACATGAACGCCGATCCGGTATACGGCGAGGAGGAGAAAGGTGAAAATAATCTTCTTCTGCAGTTCCGGAATCTTGGTTATATTCTTAAAACCACCAATCATTCAATAACCTCTACCCTGCCACCCGAAGACTCTATCTTCTCACGGGCGCCACGGCTCACCGCATGCACCTTCACCGTCAACGGGTGCTCGATGGTACCCTTCCCGAGCACCTTGATCGCATCACCGGTCTTCTTGAGGATACCACTGGTCATCAGGGCATCAGCGTCAACAATCGAATCCTTGGGGAACACGCCCAGCCGGCCAACATTAACGATAACGATATTTTTTCCGAATCTGTTGTAAAAACCTCTCTTCGGCAACCGTCGCGCCAAGGGCATCTGCCCCCCTTCGAAGCCGGGCCTCACGCCCCCCCCTGAGCGGGCATTCTGCCCTTTCGAACCCTTGCAGGATGTCCCTCCGTGACCCGAACCATTGCCACGTCCCACCCGTTTTCTCTTCTTGGTGGCCCCGTCAGCGGGTCTCAATTCATTCAACTTCATGCGTCCATCTCACATTCTTCCACCGAAACCAGATGGGATACCTTCCCGACCATTCCCCTGATTTCCGGAGTGTCTTTCAGGTACACTGTCTTATGCATCTTTCCCAGTCCCATCCCCCGAAGCACCTTCCTCTGAGGATCAGGCCTTCCAATGGGACTCTTTATCAGCTCAATCTTAAGTTTTTTCACCGCCTGTACTCCCCGTCATAAATCATCTTCAGATTTCGGCGACATCCTTCCCCCGTAGAGCGGCTATCTGCGCAGGATCCCTCAGACTCATGAGCCCCTCCATCGTTGCCTTCACAAGGTTATGGGGATTATGGGAACCGAGACATTTTGTCAGTATATCCTGGATTCCCGCGACTTCCAAGATGGCCCTGACCGCGCCTCCCGCTATCAGACCCGTCCCCTTGGTAGCGGGTTTCAGGAGAACCCTTCCCGCCCCAAAGTGCCCTATTACTTCGTGGGGAATCGTTCCGTCCGCAATCGATACCTTGACAATATTCCTCTTGGCCATCTCCATCCCTTTTCTGATGGCCTCAGGAACCTCCTGGGCTTTCCCCAGTCCGACGCCGACAGAACCATTTCCGTCTCCAACCGCCACCACGGCGCTAAATCGAAACCTTCTGCCGCCCTTGACTACCTTGGCAGTCCTGTTGATCTTTATTACCTTGTCAAGAAGTTCGCGCTCTTCCATGTTTTCCTTATCCAGACCCCACGATTTATAATTTTACGCCCATTTCCCGTACGCCTTCCGCAAGGCACTTCACCCTTCCATGATAGAGAAACCTGCCGCGGTCAAAGACAGCTTCCGTGATGTTCTTTGAGAGGAGATCCTTTGCCAGCATTTTACCAACCTCCCGGGCAGCTTCGACCTTTTTAAGCCCCCGCGCATTTTCCTGGAGCCCTTTATCCAATGTCGATGCCTGGGCGAGGGTTTTCCCCACATCATCGGCAATCGCCTGGACATATATGTATCGCGCACTGCGAAAGACTGAGAGTCGGGGGCGAGCTTCGGTCCCGAAAATCTTGCTTCTCACTCTCTTTTCCCGTCGTTCCCGTACTTTTTTTATTTTCTTTATCGACGCCACGGTATTCCCTCAATAATGATCTTTATGTTCCCGCAGATTTCCCGACCTTCTTTTTCACGTATTCGCCCGCGTACCGTATCCCCTTCCCCTTATAGGGTTCAGGTTTCTTCAAATCGCGTATCTGGGCTGCAACCCTTCCAACAAGTTCCTTGTCTATCCCTGAAACCACCAGATTGACCTGTCTGTCAACCGTGATGCTGATACCCTCAGGCATGGTGTATTCCACCGGATCGGAATAACCGATCAGGAGTTTGAGCACGTTCCCCTGTACCTCTCCACGGTACCCGACCCCCACGATTTCCAGAGCCTTTTCAAACCCGGCGCTGACACCATGGACGGTATTCGCAATCAGCGTCCTCGCGAGGCCACGGAGCGCTCTCCCTTTGCCGCTATCTGACATCGCGTTGACGCGAGCGACATTCGCCCCCAAAGAAACCTCGACACCCGCGGGAATTTCCATGGAAAGGGTTCCCTTGGGGCCCTCCACCGTCATTACGGAACCGTCCTGCTTGATCTTTACACCATCAGGGATATCTATCGGTCTCTTGCCAATTCTCGACATGAACACATCTCCCGTTTTATCTCATCAAACATAAAAAGCTGATTTCACCATACATTGCAGAGAATTTCGCCGCCCAGGTTCAATGCCCGCGCCTGTTTATCGGCCATGATCCCCTTGGAGGTCGAGAGGATGGCCATTCCGTACCCATTCAAGACCTGAGGGATATCCTCGCTTCCGGCATACACCCTCCTGCTTGGTTTGCTCACCCTCTGTATATCAGTGATTGCCCGCTCCTTCGTCCCAGAATATCTCAGATGTATCCGCAGCATACCGTGAGGATTCTGATCGCCTTTTCTGACATCGAATCCGTTTATATACCCCGCCTCTTTCAAAACCTTCGCCAGGCTGAGGTTCACTTTTGACAGGGACACGTCTACATTCTTAAACTTCATGCGATTGGCGTTTCTGATCCTAGTCAGCATATCGGCAACGGGATCGCTTATTCCCATTGTGGTCTCCTTTACCAGCTCGATTTTATAACGCCTGGAATCTCCCCGTTCAGTGAACGTTTCCTCAGGCATATTCTGCACATGTCAAATTTTCTATAGTAAGCACGGGGCCTCCCGCACAGAGGGCACCGGTTGTATTCCCGAACGGAAAACCTTTTCTTTGCCTTGGCTTTTGCTATCAAGGATTTCTTTGCCACACCCATTCCTCCTAATTACGAAACGGAACGCCCATCAATTTCAAAAGGTGGCGCGCTTCGTCGTCAGTCTTCGCCGTCGTGACAATGGTTATATTCAAACCCTTTACCTTGTCTATCTTGTCATAATCGATCTCGGGAAAGATGTAATGCTCATTGATGCCCATTGAGAAATTCCCTCTTCCGTCGAAGGATCGTGGTGAAATCCCCCGGAAGTCTCTGATCCTGGGGATGGCGATATTGACAAGCCGGTCAAGAAACTCATACATCCTTTCCCGCCGAAGGGTCACCATACATCCGATCGACATGCCCTGGCGGAGTTTAAAGGTGGCAATCGATTTACGCGCTTTGGTAATAACCGGTTTCTGGCCTACGATCATGGAGAGTTCCGAAACGGCGCCGTCCAGTATCTTGCTGTTCTGTATCGCTTCACCCAGACCCATGTTGACCACGATCTTCTCCAGACGGGGAACCTGCATGGCATTTTTATAGCCATGCTCCTTGATCAAAACGGGAGTTACTTCCTCGGTATAATATTTTTTTAATCTGGCCATCGGTATTCCTATTCATCCAGCAGCTCTTGGCATTTATTACAGACGCGCACCTTTTTGCCATCTTCAAGTGTCTTATACCCCACCCGCACGCCGGTATTGCACTTGCTGCAAACCAGCATGACATTGGATACATGCAGAGGGGATTCTTTTTCCACGATACCCCCCTTCCCTTTCGCGTCGGGACGCTGATGCTTCTTCATCAGATTGATCTTCTCAATCAGCACACGGTTTTTATCCGTCGTTACCCCGAGGACTTTCCCGGTTTTTCCCTTCTCTCTGCCGGCTATTACCTTCACCGTATCGTTTTTCTTGATATGCATGTCATCTATCTCCACAACAGTTACGATCTCTAACTGTTATACAACTTCAGGGGCAAGGGACACGATCTTCATAAACTGCTTCGCCCGCAGTTCCCTCGCAACAGGTCCGAATATGCGCGTGCCGAGGGGCTCGCGCTGATCATTGATCAAAACGGCTGAATTTTCGTCAAATTTGAGGTATGAACCATCGCTGCGGCCGATCTCCCGCCGTGTTCTCACAACGACAGCCTTCAAGACGTCTCCCTTCTTGACCTTCGAATTGGGGATCGCCTCCTTGACGGACACGACAATGACATCCCCCACACGGGCGTACCTTCTGCGCGACCCGCCAAGAACCTTTATGCAACAGACAGTCTTGGCGCCGGAATTATCAGCCACCGTTAAAAAGGTTTGCATCTGTATCATAATACATACTCCGTTACCGGAATCAGGCTATTTTGCCTTCTCCAGTATCTCGCACACTCTCCACCGTTTTTCTTTGCTATACGGACGCGCTTCTACTATCACCACCGTATCTCCCACGCCGCACCGGTTGTCTTTATCATGGGCTTTGTATTTGACATGCCTCTTAATATACTTATGAAATTTGGGATGCTTGACCAGTCGTTTTGTCAGAACAACAACCGTTTTGTCCATCTTGTCGCTGACAACCATCCCCTGTATCGTTCTTTTGTTGCCCTTGGTATCCATACTTAGTTCAGCGCTCCTCTTTCCCTTTCCCTGAGAACGGTCTTTACACGGGCCACATCTCTCTTCACGCTCGCTATCATGGAAGAAGCTTCCAGTTGCCCCGTGGCAAACCTGATACGAAGCCTGAAGAGCTCCTCGGCAAAACCTTTCTCCTTCTCTTTCAGTTCATCAACGCTCAGATCTCTGATTTCCTTAATTTTCATCAAATATCTCCCTGGAAAGAACCTTTGTCGCCACGGGGAGTTTGTGCGCCGCCAGTCTCAACGCCTCACGGGCAACGTTTTCCGGAACTCCCTCCATCTCATAGAGGATTGTGCCCTTTTTGACAATGGCAACCCATTCCTCAGGAGCTCCCTTTCCTTTCCCCATACGGGTTTCCGCCGGTTTTTTCGTGACCGATTTGTGGGGGAAAACGCGGATCCATATCTTGCCGCCACGTTTCACGTGCCGGGTTATGGCGACACGGGCCGATTCGATCTGCCGTGCTGTTATACGACCGCTCTCCGTTGCCTGCAGGCCGTATTCACCGAAATCTACTGTGAGCGCCTTATGGGCGGCACCTTTGATGCGCCCTTTCTGGATTTTTCTGTATTTTACCCTTTTTGGTGCTAGCATAATTAGCCTATCCCTGCGAGCCTTTCATGTCCTTCCTGTCCGGCAGGATTTCTCCGTTGAATATCAAGACCTTGACACCTATAATCCCATAGGTGGTTTTTGCTTCGGCAAACCCGTAGTCGATGTCAGCCCGCAACGTGTGAAGCGGAACCCGCCCTTCCCGGTACCACTCTCTTCTCGCCATTTCGGCCCCGCCTAATCGTCCCGCGCACGCCACTCTGATTCCCTGAACGCCAAACTTGAGGGCCGTGGTCACGCTTCTCTTCATGGCCCTTCTGAAGGCAACCCGCCGCACCAGCTGGAGAGCGATATTCTCGGCCACAAGCTGGGCATCCGTTTCCGGCTTGCGCACCTCCAGTATATTGATGATGATCTCCCCCGTCATGACCTTTTCGAGATCTTTCTTTACCTTCTCAATTTCAGTCCCTTTTCTGCCGATAATGATTCCCGGCCGGGCCGTATATATGTTCACCTTCGCCTTATCCGAAGCCCGCTCAATCTCTATCCTGGATATTCCGGCATGGAAAAACTTCTCTTTGAGGTGTTTTCTGACCCGTATATCTTCATGGAGCAGTTCACTGTAGTTGCGCTCAGCGAACCATCGAGAGTTCCATGTCTTATTGATGCCCAGCCTGAACCCAATGGGATTTACCTTTTGCCCCAACCCTACACCTCCCTGGAGATTACCCTTCAGCAAGTATGACTGTTATATGGCTTGTCCTTTTTTTTATGGACGCCGCTCT
>CAZAST010000019.1:0-9879 GCA_964487805.1 uncultured Syntrophaceae bacterium | reverse complement strand
TATCTCTTTTTCAGCTTTGTTTTCCTGTCACCTGCATGGCTGTAAAAGGTCCTCGTTGGCGCAAATTCGCCCAGTTTGTGTCCAACCATATCCTCGGTCACATACACGGGGATGAATTTCTTCCCGTTATGCACCGCGAACGTATGACCGACAAGTTCCGGGGCAACCATGGAACGACGGGACCATGTCTTTATCACCGCCCGGCCCCCCGCAGCCTCAGCCGCCCGAACCTTTTTCAGCAGTTCTTCACTGACATAAGGGCCTTTTCTTATTGAGCGCGCCACCTTCTACCCTCTCTTCTTCACGATATATTTATCAGAATTCTTGTTTTTTCTGGTCTTATATCCCTTGGTTGGAACGCCCCAAGGGGTACAGGGATGCCTCCCCCCGGACGACTTTCCTTCACCGCCACCCATGGGATGATCAACAGGGTTCATTACCACCCCCCTGACCTTAGGTCTCTTGCCCAACCACCGTGAACGACCCGCCTTTCCGATGCTGACGTTCTCATGATCAATATTGCCAAGCTGTCCTATCGTCGCCTTGCATTCCATCAGGACCTTCCGAACCTCTCCGGAAGGAAGGCGGACTTGCGCGTACGATCCCTCCTTCGCCATCAGCTGACCGTAGGAACCCGCGCTCCTGATCATCTGTCCCCCCTTCCCCATCTTCAGTTCAAGATTGTGAATCAGTGAACCCAACGGTATATTTTTCAGGGGGCTCGTGTTGCCCGTTTTTATATCAACCTTCTCGCCGCTGACGATCGTATCTCCCACCTCGAGACCCAAGGGAGCGAGTATGTAACGCTTCTCCCCATCTACATAATGAAGCAGGGCTATGCGTGACGAGCGATTCGGGTCATATTCGACAGCCGCTACCCTGGCGGGGATATCCATCTTGTCACGCCGGAAATCGACCGTTCTGAATTTCCGCTTGTGTCCTCCCCCGATATGTCTGCTCGTCATGCGACCCCGGTTGTTCCTTCCGCCTGTTCTCTTGAGCGGCTTTACTAGGGACTTCTCCGGCTCGCTTTTTGTAATCTCTTCAAAGGTGAATCCCGTCTGGGATCTTCTTCCCGGAGATGTCGGCTTGTATGTCTTGAGTGCCATATTGCGCTACAATCCCTTCTGTCTACACTCCTTCGTGTACTTCTATCGAACTGCCGGGAGCGAGGGTGACCACGGCCTTTTTCCAGTTGCGTCTTCTGCCGACAACTCTCCCCACTCGTTTCTTCTTGCCCGACACGTTTACGGTATGGACATTCAACACGGTGACTTTGAACAATTTTTCAACAGCATTGCGGATATCTATCTTCGTCGCGCCTCGATCCACCTCGAAGAGATACTTGTTCTCCTCATCTCTAGCGATCGTGCTCTTTTCCGTCACCACGGGCTTCTTAATGATGGAGTAAATGTTCATTATGACTGCAACGCCCCCTCAATCTTTTTCACGGAGGGCTCCAGAAGAACGAGGGTATCATACTTCAGCAGATCGAACACGTTGATGCCCTCCGATCTCATCATCTTCACAGACTTGATATTCCGGGAAGATTTTTCCAGTATAGCGTTTTTCTCATCCAGAACAAAGAGAGCGGTGCCAAGTTCAAATCGATCCAGAACTTCTTGAAATCTCCTTGTCTTTATTTCATCCATCGGAAAATCTCTGAGAATGATGACCCTTTCTTCTCTGACCTTCAGACTCAGGGCGGACTTTAACGCGGCCCTTCGCACCTTCTTGGGAATCGTATAGGAATAATCCCGCGGATGGGGTCCAAAGACGGTCCCCCCACCTCGCCAAAGAGGTGATCGTGATGTGCCAGCCCGCGCCCGTCCCGTTCCCTTCTGGCGCCATGGCTTCTTCCCGCCACCGCTCACATCACTCCTAGTTTTGGTGGAAGCAGTGCCCTGACGTTTGGATGCAAGTTGCATCCTCACAACCTCATACAGGATATGTTCATTCACTTCGGCGCCGAATACGTGGTCACTGAGATCAATCTCGGCAACCTTGGTTTTTTCTATATCGTACACACTTAGAACCGGCATTTTCGCTATCTACCTTGTAGTTTAATAGAATCTTTGATCAAAACGAAACCGTTTGTGCTGCTGGGGACTGATCCCTTCACCAGGATGAGGTTTTTCTCCGGCCTGACACTGACTACCATCAGGTTTTGAACGGTCTGACGGCGGTTACCCATATGCCCCGGCAATCTTTTTCCTTTGAACACCCGGGACGGCCACGCGCTGGCGCCAATCGAACCGGGAGCCCGGTGAAACATTGAACCATGGGTAGCTCTGCCGCCACGGAAACCGTGCCTCTTGACCACACCCGCGAACCCCCGCCCCTTGGTGGTTCCAACCACGTCAATGTAGTCGCCAACCTTGAAGATATCTGCTTTGAGTTCGGCGCCAACCTCGTAATCATTCGCGGATTCCAGTTTAAACTCCCTGAGGATTCTGAAACAACCCTTATCGGCTTTTTTAAAATGCCCCTTCAAGGGTTTGCTGACGCTCTTTTCTTTCACCCGATCGAATCCGAGTTGGATGGCGTCATAGCCATCGACACCCGCGGCCTTCTTCTGTATGACAACACAGGGCCCCGCCTCGATAGCGGTAACGGGAATCACAGAACCATCATCCCAGAACATCTGGGTCATGCCCAGCTTTTTTCCTATCAGTCCTTTTTTCATCACATCTACGGCTTTCCATCCATCATTCTGACAAAAAAGGAGGAGATGAAACCTGAGCGATCATCTCCTCACTCTCGGTCAAGCCTATAACTTTATCTCTACATCGACACCGGCTGAGAGATCAAGTTTCATCAATGTATCGACGGTTGACTGCGTCGGCTCAACAATATCGATGAGTCTTTTGTGCGTTCGTATCTCAAACTGCTCTCTGGATTTCTTATCCACGTTGGGTGATCTGTTCACACAATATTTATTGATCACCGTCGGAAGCGGAATCGGTCCCGCAACTCGCGCACCGGTTCTCTTCGCAGCTTCAACAATATCCTGTGCCGACCTGTCAAGGAGCTTATAATCGTAAGCCTTGAGACGAATCCGTATCTTCTGATTTTCCATTGAATCCTTTACCCGTCAAGAAACTATTCTATAATTTCGCTGACGACGCCCGCCCCGACAGTCCTGCCTCCCTCACGGATGGCGAATCTCAGCTTCTCTTCCATGGCGATAGGGGTTATCAGTTCCGCCACCATCTCCACATTATCCCCCGGCATCACCATCTCGATCCCTTCGGGAAGGGTGGCAACCCCGGTCACATCCGTTGTCCTGAAATAGAACTGCGGACGATATCCGTTGAAGAAGGGAGTATGTCTTCCACCCTCTTCCTTCGTGAGGACGTATACCTGGGCCTTGAATTTGGTGTGAGGAGTAATGGAGCCGGGCTTCGCCACAACCTGCCCCCGCTCGACGTCTTCACGCTTTGTTCCCCTCAGAAGGATACCAATGTCATCGCCGGCTCTCCCTTCATCGAGGGTCTTGCGGAACATCTCAACGCCGGTGCACACGGTTTTGAAGGTCGGCCTGATACCCACGATCTCCACCTCGTCACCCGTTCTGACGATCCCCCTATCAACCCGTCCGGTCACCACTGTCCCGCGTCCGGAGATGGTAAAGACATCCCCCACGGGCATGAGGAAGGGTTTTTCGAGATCTCGAACGGGTTCCGGGACATATGCATCGACGGCGTCCATGAGCTCCCAGATGCACTTTGCATCTTCGGAATTCGGGTCATCGCTCTCCAGGGCCTTCAGGGCCGACCCCCTGATGATGGGAAGATCATCGCCGGGGAATTCGTAAGCTGTCAGCAGCTCTCTGAGTTCCAGTTCGACCAGGTCAAGAAGTTCCGGATCATCAACCAGGTCAACCTTGTTCATGAAGACAACAACATACGGCACCTGAACCTGGCGGGCGAGGAGTATGTGCTCTCTCGTCTGGGGCATGGGGCCGTCCGAGGCGGCCACCACGAGGATGGTCCCATCCATGTGGGCGGCGCCCGATATCATATTCTTGATATAGTCGGCATGGCCGGGGCAATCGACATGGGCATAATGCCTCTTGTCTGTCTGGTACTCGACGTGGGCGATATTTATGGTAACACCCCGTTCCTTTTCCTCGGGGGCGTTATCAATCGAATCAAAAGGCATGAATTCGGCAAGACCCTTGGAGGCCAGATGCTTTGTTATAGCTGCAGTCAATGTGGTCTTCCCGTGATCCACATGTCCGATTGTTCCGATATTTAAATGCGGCTTAGTCCTTTCAAATTTCTTCTTTGCCATAACCATTACCTCCCTTATTTAAAAATGGTCACCTGATTTTTTACCAACCAGCGTTCTCGTCTACTCCCATAGGACATCCCGTTTCAGCGTACCCTCGACAGGAATCACAATTCGAAGGCGGCTTCTGAAAACAACCCCTCAAAATCTATAGTGGGCAAAGGCCTTGTTGGCTTCGGCCATCTTATGAGTGTCTTCCCTCTTCTTCACAGACGCCCCTCTCCCCGAAGCCGCATCCATCAATTCAGCCGCCAATTTCTCCTTCATGCTTTTGCCGACCCGGGACTGGGCATTCCCGATGAGCCACCTGATCGCAAGGGCCGTTCTTCTCCCCGGCGCGACCTCTGTAGGAACTTGGTAGGTGGCGCCACCAATCCGTCTTGATTTTACCTCGAGAACAGGCCGTACGTTGTCCATCGCCTTTTCAAATACGCCAAGGGGCGATTCCTTCATCTTGTCCTCTACAATGTCAAAAGCGCCATAGAGTATGGACTCGGCAACGCTCTTTTTCCCTTTTCTCAGCAGATTATTGACAAACCGCGCCACGAGGGGGCTGTTGTACTTGGGATCTGCCAGTATCTTTCTCTTCGCAACTTCTCTTCTGCGCGGCATATCGCTATTCCTGTCTACTTCGGTCTTTTGGAGCCGTACTTCGACCGTCCCTGTTTTCTGTCCTGTACCCCCACCGCATCAAGTGATCCCCGCACGATATGATATCTGACCCCGGGAAGATCCTTGACCCGTCCCCCTCGCACAAGGACAACCGAGTGCTCTTGGAGATTGTGTCCTACGCCTGGTATGTATGATGTCACTTCATACCCGCTGGTAAGGCGAACCCTGGCAACCTTTCTCAAAGCGGAATTCGGCTTTTTGGGGGTCGTCGTGTAGACCCTCACACAAACCCCTCTCCGCTGAGGGCAACTGGCAAGGGCTGGAGCCGAGGTCTTCTTTTCCGTCTTCAATCTGCCCTTTCGTATCAATTGGTTTATCGTAGGCATCCTTCCTCCACAATCCTTCTCGCTCTCTCTCACAAAAACTGCAGAATCTCCCCCGCAGCAAAGTAGCGATTTGTATCAATTCACAACTTGACTGTCAAGGGTTTTCTCCATGTTCTCGTCAATTATTTCCTGATTTTCGGGGATCAGTTTTTCTGCCTCAACAGCGATCCCCAGTTTTTTGTACATGGGAAGCCCCGTGCCTGCAGGAACCAGCCGCCCCATAATGACATTTTCCTTGAGACCACGCAGGCAATCCACCTTCCCGGACAGCGCGGCCTCCGTAAGCACGCGGGTGGTTTCTTGGAAGGACGCTGCGGATATAAAGCTGTCGGTGTGAAGCGATGCCTTGGTGATCCCCATGAGCACGGGGACGGCGATGGCCGGCTTTCCTCCCCGTTGAATCGCTTCTTCATTTTCCCCTTCGAAGGTGTTTTTATCAACCTGCTCATCCACAAGGAACGATGTGTCGCCCGAATCGGTGACCCGCACCTTTCGCAGCATCTGACGCACGATAATCTCTATATGCTTGTCATTGATCTTGACCCCCTGCAGTCGATATACCTCCTGCACCTGATCGACCAGATACCGCGCCAGTTCTTTCTCGCCCTTGATCGTCAGGATATCATGGGGATTGCTCGATCCGTCCATCAGGGCCTGGCCCGCTACGACCCGGTCTCCCTCCTGAACGCTGATATAACGCCCTCTGGCAATCAGATATTCCTTGGAATCTCCCACCTCGGGAGTCACAACGATCTTTCTCTTCCCTTTGGCGTCTTCTCCGTAGGATACCTCGCCGTCTATCTCGGCTATCACGGCAAACTCCTTCGGCTTTCGCGCCTCAAAGAGCTCCGCCACACGGGGCAGCCCCCCGGTGATATCCTTCGTTTTCGTCGTCTCCCGGGGAATTCGCGCTATGATATCCCCCGCTCTGACGGCATCTCCTTCGGAAGCGCTGATATTCGCCCCCACGGGCAACAGATGTCGTGCAATGGCATTGGTTCCCGGGATCCGGGCCGTCTTTCCGTCCTTGTCCTTGATCGAGATCCGGGGACGCAGATCGGCTGCCCGGTATTCGACAACAACCTTTCTTGAAAGACCGGTGACCTCGTCAACCTGTTCCTGCATGGTCTTTCCTTCGATAATATCTCCGAACTTTACCGTACCGTCAATTTCGGAGAGAATCGGAATCGAATAGGGATCCCACTGAGCGATCAGGGTCCCTGCCTTAATCTCCTCTCCCTCGGACACCCGCAGGTACGCCCCGTAGGGAACCGTGTATTTGCCTCGGTTTCTCCCCTCCTGATCCAGGACATGAACCTCGCCGCTTCTACTCATGACGACGGCTCCGCCATCCTTTTTGGCAGCCAGACTGAGGTTTACGAACTTGAGTATACCGTCATGCCGCGCTTCCAGGGTGGAGTGCTCGTCAAATTTGGCTGTGCCACCGATATGGAAGGTCCTCATGGTCAGCTGGGTCCCCGGTTCGCCGATGGACTGCGCCGCAATGATGCCGACCGCCTCGCCTATGTTGACCAGATGACCATGCGCCAGGTCCCGTCCATAGCACAGAGCACACACACCATGTTTCGCTTTGCAGGTAAGGGCTGATCGTATGAGGACCCTGCTCAGCCCGGCTTTATCGATCCTCTCCGCAAGCGCCTCGTCGATCTCCTGATTCGCTTTCACCAGGATCTCCCCGGTAAACGGATCTTCAATATCCTCCAAGGCCACCCTTCCCAAGACACGTTCACCCGCCGTTTCTATGATTTCCCCCCCTTCGACCAGGGCGGACACATAGATTCCGTCGAGGGTGCCGCAATCCATCTCCATAATGACGCTGTCCTGAGCCACATCGACCAGTCTTCTAGTCAGATATCCGGAATTTGCCGTCTTGAGGGCGGTGTCGGCAAGACCCTTCCGCGCGCCGTGGGTAGAGATAAAATATTCGAGGACAGTCAATCCCTCCCTGAAATTGGCGGTGATGGGTGTCTCAATAATCTCCCCTGAAGGCTTTGCCATGAGTCCTCGCATGCCGGCGAGCTGCCGTGTCTGGGCGGCGCTGCCCCGGGCACCGGAATCGGCCATCATGTAGATCGAGTTGAAGCTCTCCACCTGGATATTCTGTCCGTCTGGACCGGCCAGTTCTTCTGTTCCGATATTACGCAGCATGTCGCTGGCCACCTTCTCCGTGGCATGCGCCCAGATATCAATGACCTTGTTATACCTTTCACCGTCAGTGATAAGACCGTCCATATACTGCTTCTGTATTTCGAGAACACCCTTCTGCGCCTTGCCAACGATATCGTTCTTGCTCTCGGGGATGGCGAGATCGCCGATGGCGATCGACAGGCCTGAGATGGTGGCATACTTGTAGCCGAGGTCCTTCAGCCGGTCGGCAAGGATTACCGTTGTCTTTGCCCCGGTTGAGCGGTAGCAGTGATCGATCAGGTTGGCTATTTCCTTCTTGTTGATCACCTTATTGATAAAAGCGAAAGGTATGACTTCGGGAATAATTTCATACATGAGTATCCTGCCGACGGTCGTGTCAACCAGTCCACCATCCATCCGGACCTTTATCCGCGCGTGGAGGTTAACGGCCCCTGCGTCATAGGCGCTCCTCACCTCGTCAGGCTCGGAGAAAATCATTCCCTCTCCCTTCACAAATTCGCGCGATCGGGTCATGTAATATATGCCGAGAACCATATCCTGGCTGGGCACGATAATGGGTTTCCCGTTTGCCGGTGAGAGGATGTTGTTGGTGGACATCATGAGACATCGCGCCTCGACCTGCGCCTCAACCGACAGGGGAACATGAACCGCCATCTGATCGCCGTCAAAATCCGCATTGAATGCGGCGCACACCAAGGGGTGGAGCTGGAGCGCTTTCCCTTCGATAAGAACGGGTTCGAAGGCCTGAATACCAAGCCGGTGGAGGGTCGGGGCCCGGTTCAACATGACGGGGTATTCGCGGACAACCTCATCCAAGGCGTCCCACACCTCAGGGCCCTCTTTCTCGACCATCTTCTTCGCGCTCTTGACGGTCGTTACGTATCCCTTCTCCTCGAGCCGGTTGTAGATAAACGGTTTGAACAGCTCAAGGGCCATCTTCTTGGGAAGCCCGCACTGGTGCAACCTGAGGTCCGGACCTACTGTGATCACTGACCGTCCGGAGTAGTCGACCCTTTTGCCGAGAAGATTCTGTCTGAACCGTCCCTGCTTTCCTTTGAGCATGTCGGACAGAGATTTCAGTGGGCGTTTGTTCGATCCGGTAACCGCACGGCCGCGTCTCCCGTTGTCGAAGAGGCAGTCCACCGCTTCCTGGAGCATCCGCTTCTCATTCCGTATGATGATCTCAGGGGCATTGAGCTCTAGAAGACGTTTCAAACGGTTGTTCCGGTTGATAACCCTCCGGTAGAGATCATTGAGATCGGAGGTGGCGAAACGCCCGCCATCTAGGGGAACCAACGGCCTCAGGTCGGGGGGAATAACCGGGAGTACCGTGAGGATCATCCATTCCGGCCTGTTCCCCGATTTTCTCAGCGTTTCGACGACCTTCAGCCGTTTCGCAACCTTCGTCTTCTTCGTGACCGACGTTGATTCCCCGAGTTCGACCCGGAGTTGGCCGTCCAGTTCGTCGAGCTTGATCTCTTCCAGAAGTTTTCTTACGGCTTCGGCGCCTATACCCGCTTCAAAGGCGTTCTCTCCATACTCATCCAGCAGTTCCAGATACCGGTCCTCGGAAAGAAGCTCCTTCTTCTGCAGAGGAGTATTTTTCGGGTCGATGACGATCCACGACTCGAAATATAACACCCTCTCCAACTCCTTCAGGGTCAGGTCCAGGACATTTCCGATCCTGCTGGGAAGGCTCTTGAGGAACCAGATGTGCGCTACCGGCGATGCCAAGACGATATGCCCCATCCTCTCCCTGCGGACCTTTGACTGAATGACTTCAACCCCGCATTTCTCGCACACCATCCCCCGGTGTTTCATTCTCTTGTAACGGCCGCAGAGGCATTCATAATCCTTGACGGGCCCGAAGATCTTTGCGCAGAACAGGCCGTCCCTCTCAGGTTTGAATGTCCGGTAATTGATCGTCTCCGACTTCTTGACCTCACCGCGAGACCACGAGATTATCGTTTCCGGTGAAGCAAGCGACACCTTGATGGCGTTGAATCTCACCGGATCCTTCGGCTTCTCGAAAAAACCATAGATATCTTCCACTCGATACCACTCCCTTTGTGTGCTAACAGTTTCTCTGGAGAATCAGGGCATGCAGGCCCTTACGCATCCTCAAGCAATTCAACATTAATGGCCAGCCCTTGTAGTTCCTTGACCAGTACATTAAAGGATTCGGGCAGTCCGGGTTCAAGGGTATGCTCCCCCTTGACGATGGCCTCGTACATCCTCGTTCTTCCCACCACATCGTCAGCCTTGACGGTCAGAAACTCCTGCAGGGCGTAAGCGGCTCCGTAAGCTTCAATCGCCCACACTTCCATCTCGCCCAGTCTCTGCCCGCCGAACTGCGCCTTTCCACCGAGAGGCTGCTGGGTGACGAGAGAATAGGGGCCAATGGATCGCGCGTGGATCT
>CAZAST010000018.1:5642-19760 GCA_964487805.1 uncultured Syntrophaceae bacterium | reverse complement strand
CTTTTCGAACCAGTCGAAATAGGAGTATTTCCGGTAGGCAATGAACTTCTTTCCGGTGAAGGCCTCGACCGATTCAGGCGTCAGGATCGGGAGGGTGACGGCATAGGTGTTCTTGAAGTCATGAATTTTCGCGTAGTGCAGAAGAACCTCGGGCGTCCGTTCAAGGGAGGTCACCAGGTGGGGGTAAATCCCCCTTTTCATCAGGGGCAGAAGTGTCGCGTCGCAGCTCATGATCAGGGCCCTGTCCTCCAGCCCTTTCAGGAGATGCACGTTCTTTTTGAGAGAGGGACCGGCAGCCACCAGGACGCCCGGTTTCCCTTTGAATTTTCCGTACAGGCTGTTTATGCCGGGATTGGAAAAGATATGTCGTATGTTGGAAAAGGTCTGTTCCAACCCGACCAGGGAATCAAAGGAATCATTGCCAACCTGTATCATGACAGTCGAGGCCGCTTTTTTTACAATCGCGACGGCTTTGTGATAGTACGAATCATGGAGGCTGACGCTCGGCGGCAGGGGGATGATCTTGATGGAGCGAAGGGCGTAGCGGTCCCGTATCAGGATATCGGAAGAGAGTGTGACACTGGTGTCTTCCGGATCGTCCCCCACAAAGAAATGGATATGCGGATGTCTCAAAACGTTTCCATAGTCGCCCACGTGCAGGGCAAGCCGGAACAATTCGATGTCCTTTTCGTAAATGATGATTTCATTCGTTCTCCATTCCCTGCTGAACCGCGTCGCGAACTGCTCGAGATGGTACCCGAGTCCAAACCCCATGAAAACGACAAAGGGGGCGTATCTGACGTTCAATCCCTCCAGATACTCGCGGGAATACTGAAGCGGATCCTCCACGTCATAAAAAAGAATGCGCCTTCCCTTCTGTTCCACCCGCACATTGGGCGGGCATCCCCTCTTCCCCTCGAGCAAACGGCAATGGCCGTCTCCCCGCGTATCCCGAACTCTCCCGGCCAGGTGCGGGTGTCTCTCGGCGAGTGCCGACAGATTCTTTTCGAAGATATCCTTTCTGTTCATCGCGTTACGTCCCCATACCGGAAATCATCTGATCCGTTTCTTCCATAATGCTTTGCATCCTGTCGATCTCCCCCTTTTCAGCAATCTTTGTCCGAATCAGATAGGTGAGCATCTTCCTGCAGATCCATACCTCATCCTCCCTGTCGTCTCCGGCAAGATGCTGCAAGACCTTGAAAACAAGATGGCCGATATCGGCAAAATCCCTGATTTCAAAATCCATCGCTATGCCCTCCTGGCGCACGATCTGTTCTGCCGCATCGAGGAACTGATCCCATTGTTCCGATCTGGCAAGGGCGTAGAGGCCGCCGATCCGGTACCTTACGTCCAGAGGTTCTTTTTCCAACGCGGCCGCGACATAGGGGATTCCTTCGGCAATCTGTCCCACCTCCAGGAGCGAAATGCCGTGGTGATAGAAGGCGTCGGCAAGTGATTCGAGATTCACCGCATGCGGATCATCCGGATCGATTCTCCCCCGCAGGAGGGCGTTGACATCGGCGTATCGCTCATCCTTGAAGTACACCTCCGCCAACGCCGTGACAAGCTCAAGGGAATCAGGAAATTGATTCAGAGCCTTTTGTATGATTGATTCGGCATAGGCATACCGGCGCTGACTTGTATACAGCTTCGCGATTTTGACCATGAAATGGGGCTCGGCCTGCTGAGCTTTTTGAAACCACGGGTAGGCCTGGTCGAGATCGCCCTGTTTCAGGAAGAAAAGCCCCCCCCTCAGAAAGGCCGGGGAATCCACAGGGGAACTGAAACTTTTTCTGACGGCGGGAGCCATCCTTTCATCTCTGAAGGTCCCGTTTTCTCTTCCATGAACGATCTGAAACAACGACGCGTCCGCTACCTTCATATCCGTGTCCACAAGGGAAGAATCCGGGGACTCAAAGGCGGGTCCGGTAAAAAAGATCCGGTCCGTCTTCGGAAACAGTCTGACCTGGTGTGACACGTATTGCTCTTTCATGAGATTATTCAACAGCGATACCGTCAATTCCTGCAGTTTCTCATCCGCCCGAATCTTGACCCTGTATGCGACATTCCCTTCCGGCGGAAGAAGCTTTTTAAACAGGGCCAGCCCCAGCCGGTCTCCGGGATCGATGTATTCATCGGCATCGAGGAAAAAAACATACTCTCCCACCGCTTCGCGCAAGGCCTCGTTTCTCGCGGCTGAAAAATCGTCCTGCCAGTGCGACTCAATCACCCGTGCGCCATAGGTGTTCGCAATATCCCCTGTCCTGTCCGACGAACCCGTATCCAGAACGATGATTTCATCGACGATACCCTTGACGGAATCGAGGGCCGTGCCGATCGTTTTCTCCTCGTCCCGCGCTATCATACACAGGCTCAGAGTGGGTGGTTTCCATTGTTCAGAGGCGATCGTGGCAAGTAACCGCTCATGAAATGCGCTTGGCTTGACCGTAATCGATTCTCTGAGAAACTGTTTCGATCTTTCCATGTCGCCTTTGACAAGGTACAGTTCGCCCAGCAGCGCCGTAATGGAGGGATCGGCATATGTTTCGTTCGATTTCCCGTACCAGGCGATCGCCTCGTCCAGCATGAGGAGATGGCCATACACAAAGCCCGCGACCCGGCACAGCGCCACAGTTTCGTCGCCGTCACGGGTTTCTGCCCACCTTTCGAAAAGGGATCGCGCGCCCTCAAAATTACCCTTCTTACAAAGGTAATCGATCATGGGCAGATACATGGCATCTATGCCGAATCCGTGGGCGGCGCTGTCCAGGAAGCTCTCCAGATACCGCTCGTGCAATACCCGGAATCCTATGTACGCGCTGCTCAGCTCGTCTACACCTTCACCGGGGGCCGGTCCGTAGTAGATCTCACCTTTCAGGTGGCGCATGTCATGATCTCGATTGTCTTCCCCGACAGCCGGGGTTTCCCGTCTCCCCATGAAAATGTGAAAGCCACCGGCCATGCGGGTGATATCGGAACGTCCCTCTCCGTCACCGCCAAGGAGTGTATCCAGGCAATCGCCGGCCATATCCCTTCCGGCCAGCCTGTATTCAAGCCGTGTCACAAAGGCCTGTTCACCCATTTTTTCAAATTGACCGAGATTGCCGATAAACTGGTAATCCCGGAGCGAATCTTTGACCGTTCCGTCTTTGACGCAGACAAGGTATCCTCCGGGTCCCGTATCGCTCAGAGTCCGGCGGATATCTTCAGGCGAGGAAACCCGTATCACTTCGTTCCGCCTGAGAAACAGTACCCATTCGGTCTGTATGGCGGATACAAGAGACTCTCTGTCTATGGCAGTCGGGCCATTCCCGGAGCCGGCTGGCTTTCCATCCTTATCTTCGTCAAGGTGTAAAAAAAAGATCCTGTCCGTTAATGCTTCAGCCCCTGTGACACACCCTGAATCGACATTTCCAACAATACAGATGGAGAGCATTTCCGGGAGAGGTTTATTCATGCCTACGCTCCTTTATGAAATTGCGCGTCCGGTGATCGTCATGTACCGACTGCGTCTCATGAGTACGCAACATACATGCCAGTCTATGGTATCTCGTTTCTTCTTCCGACCCACTGATCCCTGAACACGGCCATGTGGATCATGTCTGTTTCCGTCCCGTTCCACAGATAGTGGCGCTTTCTGATCCCGTCTTCGATCATTCCCGTTTTCTCCATAACTCTCACCATCTGAGCGTTCGCACGGAGCGTCCCCGCCGTCACCTTTCGAAGCCCCAGACCCTCAATAAGATACCGGATCACGGCCTCGAAGGTCTCCACCGCGTAGCCTTTCCCCCACGCGCTCATCTCCCCTATCAGAATGCCTACATCGGCAGTCTCGTGTATGGGATTCACATAGGCATTGACGTTGCCGATATGCAGGAAACCCTGGCCAGTCTCCAGGAGAGCCCAGAAATAGTTCGGAGTATTCTCAAACGATTCGAGGTAGCCCCTGCATGATTCCATGGTATGCGTTCTGTGGCGCTGTTCGCTGAAACGCGTTACATCCGGATTATTGAGCCAGCCGACATAGCGCGGGCTTAGGTACCGCTCGCTGAAGGCCGTGATGAGGAGACGAGGCGTTCGTATGTCCGGCGATGTCGCCATCACCCATTACTCCCTTCGCATGACCGACCGCTTCCATCCATTGCCTCGAACATCTTTTCCGCGGTTTCCCAATCCTCCGGCGTATCGATGTCCTGGACGAGATAGCGGGGGAGAACAACCGGCAGAGAATGACTGCCGTACATCTTCTGTTCCCGGCGAAACAGCGGGCAATCCACCCAATAGAACTGACCCGCGTCATGGTACGCCTCCTCCAGGTCGTTGGAACGAGTCAGCTCGTACTCAGGCCAGTACATCTTCACGGCGCCGCTTTCGGTGATTCTGAGCGCCCTGAAGATCGGGAACGGAAAGGTCGTCACGGAAAAGGCGGATGTCACCCCTTCCCGCATGACCAGATCAAGACCCTGCCTGATATATTCCGGCCTGACGAATGGCGCGGTTGCATAGATGCAGCACAGGTATTCCGGATGAAACCCGCTTTCGCGAAGCCATTCCAGGGCATGGAGCATCACCGGCGCGGTGGGAGTAAAATCGTCCGACAACTCCGCCGGACGCAGGAACGGCGTTTCAGCTCCGTATTCTCGAGCCACCCGGGCGATCTCCTCCGAATCGGTGGAGACGATAATCCGGCTGAAAACCCCGGACTGCTGTGCCGCCTCAATGGAATAGGCAATGATCGGCTTTCCAGCGAACAACTTCATGTTCTTGTTGGGCACCCGCTTGGATCCTCCCCTGGCGGGGATAACTGCTACATTCATGGTTGGCTCCTCATCCTGTTTGATTTCTCTTGTTTCGCACATCGTTCAATCAGTCTGAACACGTTCTCAGGCGCTTTTTTATGGAGGCCCAATTCGGGAAACGGGGTCTGCCGCGCCCCGGGCCGTATCGATGAAACCCATTTATTTACCCTGTCGGCTATGTTTTCATACCTATCTATAAATAAGACGCCTTCCCTGCTTTCGAGCATCCGGAGCGGTTTGACCCGAAGCCCGGGCTGGAGGCTCATGACCGGTTTTCCGAGAAGCCACGCCTCGTAGAGAAGCAGGGAGGCCATGCCGACCACCGCGTCCGCCCCAAAAAGTATTTTCCGGCCCTTGTCAGCAAATACGATTCCGCCCTCCAACAAACCGCGTGCGGACTCCCAGTACCGCGAGAGTTCCTCCCTGTCTTCCCGCGGATGAGGAAGCAGAATTATGTGTACCCTGTCGGAATAGGGCTGCATCGTCTTGCACAAGAGAGAAAGGACCTCTTTTTCCGTATACCCCCGGTACTGAGGGGATGCGGGCGTGGCACCCTGATCCTGTGTCACGGGCTCTGAGATAAACGCTATTACCCGCTTGCCTGAACGGGGCGCATCTCGTACTGCATTGTCTTGCCATGAACGGTATTCTTCCGATAAAGACGCCAACGCCGTATAGGCATCGGGCACAAAAGCCGGGAGACCATCCATTCTCATGCGGAGGGAGTAGTTTGTCCAGTTGTCGAGCACGTGAATGGTGGGGATGAGACATTCTCGAGCCCGCCGGGCCAGCGTTAAAGCGGTTCGATCCTTTACGCTTGTTGCAAACACCAGCACACTGACACCGTTTTCGTCGAAGAAATTATCCATATCGGTCGTGCCGTCCGGATGGACCCATTCCCAGCGCTCCGGTGCTTCCGTTACAATGTGCCCGTGTCTGCATACGGCAAAGGGGAAAGAGCGATTTGCGCACTCATCCATCACGGGGACCAATGCCCGCGCTCCCCCGACATCTCCCGATACAAACAACGCCTTCACGAAATCTGTTTCCTCTGGCTTGATCTGATCCTGTCGATCAATTCCTGTGTCTTTCGCGCAGACTGGAGACAGCTCTGTGTGGTACCTCCCTTTTCATAAGAAAGGATTAAATCCTCCAGAGCACCCCCCATGCTGTTTATCTGACCGCAGGACACGAAATATTCCTGTTCACTTTTCCTCAACCGGTAAAAACCGGGGAACAGTTCATGCTCAACCCGCTTTTCCACCAGGGGGGTCATCCCTCCGTGGAGGATCGAAACCCTTCCCCCCTCGCAGGTGAGGGAGATATCTAGGCAATGGTACGGCAACGCGACCCCGGAGACGATGACCTGAGCGCCGGATTCGAGTGCCAGACCAAAACTCGGGTTCTCTGGACCGTCGGGAGAAGAAACCCACTGTATTTCGTACCCCGTGCCGTCCCCGACGATAAAGAAGAGCATATCCAGGATGTGGGAGCCGTTCAGCTCCAGACCTCTCGAGTAGGTTATCTGAATAAGCCGGCATGTCCCCACTGCCTTCTTCAGATATATTTCTCTCAGCTTCCGGAAATTGAGATCGTACCGTCTCTGATAATTGACCAGGACTGTGCTTGCTCCGCCCTTCTCCATCCCTTTTTCAATGAGACGATCAATCTCTCCGGCCGATGAAGCGGGCGGCTTTTCGAGCCAGAGCATGGGAACCTTCCGATCAAGGCAACAGGCAGCCTGTTCAAAGTGCAATGCCGACGGTGAACAGATACTGACAATCTCCGGGTCAGCCGTCTCAAGCAAAGACTCAAGGGTATCCACTGTCGGTATTCCAAATGTTTTTTCAAACCCGGCGCGGTCGTCTTTGTCGGGGGAACACCCCCCAGCGAGAACCGTCCCGGGGTTTTGTTCGTACGCGGAGGCATGGGTCAGGCTGTATCCGCAGTTTACCTGCCGATCAAAGCGCCACGCTATGTTTCCCAGACCCACAAGAGCCGCCCGGTATGTCTTCGCCGCCATCAACGAACCTCCCTGATTCGTTCAAAGGCCCCGCACCGAGGGCTGCCCCTTCAGGATGAGCAGCAACCATCAGCACATTCACGCCCTTGTGCCCGGACCCGGCTTCTTCCCTCTGCCGCCATGGTTCAGCCCTTCAATTCTCCCCGGTATTTCCAGACCTTCGAAAAAGCCGACGCCACGTCGTCCAGATCATCGCGGCTCAGAGATGGGCGCATCAGTTCATGGGTGAAGAGATTCTTGTCATGCATCTCCTCACAGACCGGGCAGATCCCTTTCCCGTAACCCACCCCCTCATGATAAAAAGGAGCGACAAACGGGAATCCCTTGTCGCCGTATACTGTTTTCCGCTGATAGAGGGGCTGGAGATATATTGGCTGCACATACCCGCAGCCGATCTTGACCCCCTCCCCTTCCCTGTTCACGTAAGGTGTCAGCTCAGCCTTGACGGCATCGACGAAACGCTCCCGTGATATACCGGCCACATCGCTTCTGAATTTCACGGGGTGCACATAGTAGGCGTGTTCGCAGCCCGGCCGCACCCGGGGCATACCGAGACAGGGAATCGGGGCAAGCTTCTCTTCCAGGTACCGGACATTCTCCCGCCAGCTTTTCATGATGGTCTTCAGTTTCTTCAACTGCTCACGGGTGATTGCCGCTTCGATCTCAGTCATGCGGAAATTGAAGCCCAGCATATTCTCCAGATGGGTCCGTCCCATCTGTTCGACAACCGCTTCGGCATGGTTGCGGATGAGCCGCATCCGTTCGGCCAGTTCGTCATCGTCCGTTACGATGATCCCGCCTTCTCCTGCATGGATATGCTTATGATAGTTCAGGGAATAGACTCCGATATCGCCGAGAGTGCCCGCGTATCTGCCTCCGGATTTTACCCCCGGCGCCTGCGCGGCATCTTCAATAACCGTCAGGTTGTGGTCTTTCGCAATCGAGTTGATGCGTTCGGCGTCATAGGGCAGCCCGAAAATATCCACCACTATGATGGCCTTTGTCCGAGGCGTGATTCTCTCCTCGACGGAATCGGGATCCAGGCAGAAATAATCCTCCTCGATATCCGCAAAAACGGGAATCGCGTTATAGACCAGCGCGGCTGACGCCGAGGCGCTCATGGTATAGGGTGAGACTATGATTTCATCCCCCGGTCCGGCGCCCGTGGCTCCGACGGCGCAATAGAGACCTGAAGTGGCAGAATTGACCGCGATGGCATGTTTGACGTCGTAGTATTCCGCCCACTCCCTTTCGAGGGCCTGCACATGGGGCCCTCCATAAAAATCCCTGTGCCAGGACCCAAGAAATCGAGAGAGGATGCCGGAGCGCATCACCTCCACGACCGCCTCTTCCTCTTCTCTCCCGATCATGTTGTAAGCGGGAAAGGGACGTGTCCTGATTTTATCTCCTCCGTTGATGGCAAGATGCGACATGATTCCCTCTTTTCATCTTTTTTACATCATACCCCTGCTCGCGGCAGGGTGTCTGTTCACGCAAAACAGAGGCTGACCGTCCGGGATATGCCGGACAATTCGAAACGCCACCGGGCGGCTGTCGATACTCTTCCATTGCCGCTGAATCTCACCTTTTTTCGCAGTTGGTGATCACTTCAGCACCCATTTCCAATAGTGTGCCGCTCGCACGAGGGGATCGACGTCGAGGCATGATGCACGGTCTCATGAAAATGGCGGCTCCTCCGTGTATAGGTGCGGGAGTGAGCATACATATCAACCGTGTTCAGTACCGCTTCGATGACACTGTCCACATCCCGTCCGCTCATCCCCGGAAAGATAGGCAGCGAGAGGATCTGTTCGTAGGCCTCCTCGGCCACGGGACACAGCCCCGGACCCGTCTTGAATCGTTCCCGGTAGAAGGGGTGCAGATGAACCGGAACGTAATGGACGTTGACGCCTATTCCCGCTGAGCGCAGGGCGGTGAATATTTCTTCCCTTCCCGCCTTCAACCCGCTGAGATCGAATCGAACCACATAGAGGTGGTAGGCATGTAATACGTCATCACTGACCAGCAGCGGTTTCACGGATGGAGTGCGCGCGAAGGCCGCGTCATACCGCGCGGCGATCCATCTTCGTCTTTTCAGCCATGCGGGGGACTTTCCCAGCTGGCTCATTCCCAGGGCGCACTGAAGATCGGAGAGACGATAGTTATAGCCGATATCCACCATCTCATAGAACCAGGAGCCCTGTTTCTCCCGCTGGCGGTGATCGGCGGTGATTCCATGGTTGCGAAAGGCGCGCATGCGCTCCGCAGCCAGCGGCATGTCCGTTGTGATCATGCCCCCTTCACCCGTGGTGATATGTTTTACCGGGTGAAAGCTGAAGACCGTCAGGTCGGCCAGGGAACCGACCAGGCGTCCTTTGTACCGGGCTCCCAGGGCGTGACAGGAATCCGCTATGAAGCTTAATCTCTTTTGCTTCGCAATGGATCTCAGCGCGTCGTAATCGCAGGGCTGTCCGGCGTAATCGACGGACAGAATCGCCTTCGTGCGGGGTGTAATGTGTGCCTCTATTTTCTCCGGATCAATGAGGAGCGTGTCCGGCTGCACATCGACAAAAACGGGGGTTCCCCCCTGGAACACGACGGCATTGGCTGTTGCGGCGAAGGTCATGGGCGGAAGGATAACCTCATCGCCGGGACCGATGCCGATAGCGTACATGGCGGCATGGAGCGCCGCCGTTCCGCTGGAAACGGCCACCGCTTCACGGGAACTGACATGATCGGCGAACCGTTCCTCAAATTCTCCGACCCGCGGCCCCGTCGTCAGCCAGTCTGATCTCAATACATCGACCACGGCGGCGATATCATCTTCCTCGATACACTGGTGTCCGTAAGGAATGATTGGTCTATCAGCAGACATCGGCATTGAACCCTCTCTCTCAGCCATTATCATCTAGATCCGCACCTCAAGAACCTTCCCCGGAGAGGGAATGTTTTCTTCCGAGCCGATCATATCCAGGATGACATTCTCGCTTAAGCGGTGAATGGTGGAAGCAAAATTGGCAACGGCGTCATCGGTGCCCGAAGACGAAGGCCGCGTGATCTTTCTCAGCGCCTCGATATCGAGCCATTGATCGTTCCGATTGCTTGAATACACAAAATCTTCAGGGACCTTCCGGCCCTTCTCATAGTTGTGTCTCTTCCACCATGAATGATCCGGCATGATGACATACATCCCGTTGTAGGCAATCGTGTTTCTTCCTTCCTCCACCGTGATGAGGGTTTCATGCAGTTTTTCGCCCGGTCTGATTCCTATGGTCTGTACCTCGCATTCCGGGGCAATCGCCCTGGCAAGATCGGTTATCTTCATGCTGGGAATGTTGGGAACGAATATCTCCCCCCCCTGCATGTGACAGAGGGCCGAGACAACCAGATCGACAGCCTGATCCAGGGTGATCCAGAACCTCGTCATTTTTTCGTCGGTTATGGTAATTTTGCCGGATTTCATCTGCTGTCTGAATACGGGGATAACACTGCCGCGGCTTCCGATAACGTTACCGTACCGCACGCAGCTGAACCGGGTACCGCGGGGACCCGAATAGGAATTGCCGTGAACAAAGATTTTTTCGGCGCACAGCTTGGTAGCTCCGTACAGATTGGCGGGGTTGGCCGCCTTATCGGTGCTCAGGGCGACGACCTTCTTGACGCCCGTGTTGATGGCCGCGTCGATGACATTCTTAGCACCGAGGATATTCGTCTTCACCGCTTCAAGGGGATTATACTCGCAAGCGGGTACCTGTTTGAGGGCCGCGGCGTGAATCACGATATCGACCCCTTCCATCGCCCGTTTCAGCCGGTCGCCGTCGCGCACATCGCCGATAAAATACCGTATCTTATCCTCGCCAAATTCCTGACGCATCTCATGCTGTTTCAACTCATCGCGGCTGTAAACCCGAATGACGGACGGACGATACTTTTCCAGCATGACCTTGCAGAAATGCTTGCCGAAGGAACCGGTTCCCCCGGTCAAGAGGATGGATTGCTTTGCCCAGTTGATTCTCCCCGTATCCTCATTCCCGATCCCGAGAAGCTTCCGGGCTTCCGCGATGCTCTTCTTTTTTACATGGACCAGATCCCTGATCTGCCGGAGTTGTTCGATGGCGTGTTCCGTGTATCTTCTCTGTTTTCCCGGTGTTTTTTTTGTCGTTATAAATCCGTCGAACTCCCCCTCCCAGTAGCGGATGGTTGAAGCCGGAAGGTGCAACCGCTCGCTGACTTCCTGTATCTTGTATTCCATAGGTGTCTCCATATCGTTCGTCATCCTTTGCGTTCTATTTCATGGCAGCCTTCTCTTCGGCTGCGGGCAGGGAAAACTTTAATCCAACTTTCAGATTAACTTTAGATTTAGCAACAAGCATGCCATCAGTCGTGGCCCTGGATTTTTCATAGAAATCAAGCTGATAACCGGATACGCCTGCCATGGAAGACGGGGGGAGGGAAATTCTTTCCTGTCAGGGGCGGGCAGGGGCGGGAGTAATTTCCCGGAGGGTCTCTTCAAAGGAACGCACGGTGCCGGCCATGGTCTCGTACGTTTTCAGAAACTCACGGGCAAGTTTCGGGAAATTACAGACCTCGGTCTCGGACATGCACAATTCATGCATCTCTTTCAGGATGGGGAGCGGTCCCTCAAGATCCCGTATCTGTTCTTCTCCTCGGGACAGTTGATCGGCAAGCTTCCGTATCGATCCGCCGTCCGGATTTCTTCTGGAGAATTCCACGAGGATCTTGCGGCACGTCTTGATTCCCCGCGTATATATCTCTCTATAGGACCGGCAGGCGTTCTGAAAATCGGCGACGATGTTGCTCCGTTGTTTTTCTTTCCCCTCATCGCCGACCAGGGAGGCGGAGTCGGCTATATCCAGCCACCGGTTCCAGAGGGTCTGGCCGACCGTCGCCTTCGCGTGGGTGAATGAGGCCAGCCACGGCAGAAAACAGTCCCCCCCGCCGTCGATGGGTTCATAGCGCATGGTTCCGTCGTCCCGAAAGGAAGACCGGTACAAAGCGGCTCCATCATGGTGAGTGGGACCAGCGCCATCCCGATTCAGTGCCATCCGTGCCCCCTGGAGGACCGCCTCGGGGGTGATCCCCTCCCTGCAGAGCGGATTGGCGCACACCGTCGTATCAATGCAGGGACAGCAGGGATAGGCGGACTGAATGACGACATGGCCGTCTCCGTAGGGTCCCGTGATACCGAAATGGGTTATACTCATGAAGATCCCCACGACCATTGTACCGACGGCCGATGCGACGTGTATCGGACCGGTATCGTTGCTGACCAGGAGATCGATCCCCCGAAAGAAAGAGGGCAATTCAGTGAGTGTCGTCCTGCCGATAAGGTCCACGAAGGGGAAAGAGGCGATCCGGCCGAACTCCTCGGCCAGTCCCCGTTCACCAGGGGAGCCGAAGAGGACGATCTGGGCGTCGAATTCATCAATAAGGGCCTCCCCCAGTTTTACAAAGTGCTCTATGGGCCACCGCTTCACGGCCATGTTCGCCCCCAACTGAAGACCAATGATCGCCCTGTTCGTGTCGGCACCCATCTCTCTCAGCCGCGTTCGGCAGCGCAGATCCAGATGCGGATCGGTTGGGAGAAAATCGACAACCGGCCGGTTCCTGATACCGGCCATTCCCATATACAGGTCGACGAGGTTCAGGAGATTGTCCTTGCGGTTACTGACGACTGCAAAGGTATACTTGCCCCAGTTCCCCGCAACGACGATCTCGTTATTCTCCGAAAAGATCCTCCCTCTCTTTTCGACAGCGTCGATCTTACCCGAGAGATAGCTGCTGCTCCAGTCATGGGTCAGGTTGATCAGGAGGTCATACCGCTCACCCAGTTCCGGCACCATTTTCATGAACCGGTCAAGGAACTCCGTCTGCCCCTCCTTTTTTTCACCCATGTTCTCCCTGACCTCCTGCCAGGGAATGGTGATCAGGCGGTCTATCCAGGGAATCCCTTCGATGAGGACACAGAAATCCCTGATTCCGACGTATGTAATGCAACATTCGGGATTGTCTTCTTTGAGCAGTTTGACGGCAGGGAGACTTTGAATGGTGTCCCCAAGGCGGCTCAAGTGTATGATCAGGATCGATTTACCCTTCATGCATTCCTCCCACCACACGATTATGTACGAATGCGGTTTTCCCCCGTCCCTCTTCCAGGAGCGCGACAATCTCCTCGGCCCGATGCCGATAGGTGTGCTCTTGAAAGACACGGGCCCGGGCCTTTTCAGTTACCTCTGCGCGTTCTCTCTCATGGGCGAGGAAATACTTCGCGGCCTTCGTCATCTCCTCCCAGCCGGACACGGCTATGACCTCCCGGGCCGGGTCGAAATGGAGAGGCAATAACGTTCGCATATCAGTCAGCTGGAAACACCCCATCCCCGCCAGTTCGAAGGTCCTGGGATTGACGAAATCCCCCTTCCCCAGTTCCCGGGGGAACGCGGAAGAGTGAAGATTGATGTTGATACGGGAACGGCGATATATGCTTCGCGCTTCAGCTTCGGTAATTCTGCGATCCCCGACAGCAACGAAGGGATTGGGATAGCGGTTCCATTCCTCGCCATAGATCTCAAGTTCCCCGGGAAAGCGGCTGAGAAAGTGGACGCGGTTCGGATAGGGAGCCCCCACAAAGGAGACGGCGATCTCCGGTCCGGTCGTTTCGCCCGGATGGTCTGCGTGGGGATCGAAGGCCATGGGGAGGTAGCGGCAGGTATCACACCCCGCTTTTCTCAGTTCCTGCCGGAACGGCTCGCGCTGGATGGTGAAGAAATGGTCGAACCATGGCGCGATGGTCTTCCAGTACTCGAAGATCCGGTAATCTTCCGTGAACCAGTAACACAAGGTGATCCCGGCTTTTTTCAGCTCCGGCAGGATGGCGGTGTCGCCAAGGGGAGACTGAGCGATCCCGAAGATTACATCGGGAAGGAAGGAGGTGATTCGCTCAAGAAGCATCACCTTTTTCTGTATGTGAAACCGGTAGGACCGTTGTTCGTCTTGAGCCGCCCACAGCTCCCGGAACTCACCCTCCAGGACCGAGAAATCGAGAAAATCACTCTCGATTCCTATCTCCTGAAAACCTCTGTAGATCGAACGGCCGACCGGAACGGTTCCTCCCAGTACGGCTCCCACCACCAGAATGCGCATATCATTCCTCTTTTTTATTTTCCTCCGTCGCCCTGTGCGAGACAGACGAAGCCTTCAGGGGCGACGAAGCACTTGCAACACTCAGACCAGACAGGAAGTATCCCTTCACCCTCACCTGCTCTCAACAGATAT